>JASMKZ010000100.1 GCA_030748955.1 Fidelibacterota bacterium
TCACACCCAACAATAAGTAATAATATAATTAGCCTGCGAATCATAGAGGGTTAGTTAGCTTGTTTTCTATTTAATAACATCCCATATTTTTTATCACCAAGTAAGATAGTATCAGAATCAATAATATTAATAACATATGGAACTGTACCATCAGGATAGGTTATAGATATTGTGTTATCTTTTAAAATATAAATTGCTGAATCAATTAAAGATTTATTATCAAACTGATGAGAATATGGCTCAAATGATTCAGCAATAATTTTATCTTTACTTATTGTCCATATATCTTTTGGCAATTCAGGTCGACTTACATATCCTGCTTCCCAAACACCAATAATTATCTCATTAATGTTGACATTGTTTTTAGGAATTACAGCACACCCAACAATAAGTAATAATATAATTAGCCTGCGAATCATAACAGTTCTTTATAGGGGTTAGTTATGTAGTAATAAAAACTAATAAAACTATAACACCTGCTGTGATTGTATAAGTCCAAAAGTTCCTTTCCTTTTTCTTAATAATAAGTTCTTTCCCTGTTGTTGTCTTTCCATATTTTGACACCATTTCTTCTACTAAGTTCACATCAAATAATTCCTCATCACATTTTACTAACAAGAAATATTTTGGAAATCCAGATTCCAGACCAAATCCATCTGTCCAAGATAAAGTATGAACACATTCTAAAGATGTGCCATCTTTTAAGTATAGAATGCCATTCTTATCATTTATTTGTACTGCAAATGTAGAATCTTGGGAAAATAACCCAACAATAAGTAATAATATAATTAGCCTGAGAATCATAACAGTTCTTTATAGGGGGTTAGTCATTTACTTATAATTATTAGAAGATGGATAATACTCTTTTATTATACCATCCATAACACCATTATGATAATTGCCTTCAGATTTAAGAGACCCATCTTCATAATATTCCTTGAAAATGCCATTAAGCTTACCATTACTATAGCTTACCTCCTCTTTGATAGTTCCATCCTCATAGTATTCTTTATTAATACCATTTCCTTCTGGCATTTCAACCAATACAGTCAAAGCTCCCAGATTAGCTAATGAAGACATACTTAAAAAGCCAAGTGTAACATTATCAAGTGTACCCTCTTCTTTCTTAGAACCATTTTCATTATATTCTATATAAGTTCTATCTTTAACATTTATTTTATTTTTTAACTTCCCATCTTCATAATACTCTTTTACAAGAGAGATTTGACCATTTCTGAAAGTAGATTCTTCTTTCTCATTGCCATTCATATAATATTCTCGACTTTCAACAATAATTCCATTATTAAATAATGTTTCAGTTTTTATTATTATATTCTTATCATCATTTCTATTACCCTTTATATTTATGGCAGCACACCCGAAAAGTAAAAACACTATTATAAATATTAATTTCTTCATTTTAGTCCTTGATTAAACTGCAATTCTTATATGTAAACTTAATATGGTTAGCC
>JASMKZ010000101.1 GCA_030748955.1 Fidelibacterota bacterium
GATTTAACCATAGATAAAGATTTTCATTATCAATGATATTATTTTTCAATAATTGGTCGATTTCTATTTCATATTTTGAAAGAGTCATTTCAAGATGTATTGGAATTTCTAAAATATCAAAATTTTTATTTAATGAGTAAGCTAAAACAGGAATCAACTGATTATCATTTGAAGTAAGTACAAATCCTGAAGGATGAAAATTAACGATAGTCATATTTGAGTACTCTGCAAGTTGCAGTGTGGATATAGGTTCTTTTATTTCAAATGTTTTTTGATTTATAAAATTAGATGCCATCTTTTCAATATCACTCAAGGAAACTGGAGCTGAAAAAAGAACTGAAAATAAAACAAAATTAATCCATATAGACGAATTTATCATATTATATATTACCACTCTCTATATATAAAGGAACAACAGAGGTTTCAATCTGTTACATCAACAAGAATATCAAGACTACTGAGATATATGCGAACTGGGTTAGGAAGGAAGAATTGGAGAGGTGGGTTTAGTTAGTAATATTTACTAAGAACGCGCCAATAGTCATCGTTAATTCAAAACCCTAGCTGTTAAGGTAAGTATGCAATATTCCACCTATATTCCACCTCGCATCTAAGTTGAGATAGATAAAAGCCTAGCAAATAAGAAAAAACTCCTTAGAATGATACTAGCGCTAATAATCTAATAGCGCCAGTGCAATCTAACAGATAAGCTACAGATTAATAATTTTTGATTTACTCACTATTATTTATTTAATATTTTACTGATAATATTATAGTAATATTATATAAGTAATATTATGGTTAGAAATATTATAAAAAAATATAATGAGTTCATTTCAATAATCACTAATCTTATCTAAATCCCAGGAATCTATTTTTGATAGTATTCCACCTTTTTCCACCTTCGATACACTAACTATTGGTACATTACCTTCACTTTCTAATTTCATTGCCTTATTCAGCTGATTTTCAATTGGCACAAGTTCTAGACCTTTAAGAGAGCTTATACCTTTTATATATGCTTTGACACCATCTAGGTCATCGCACCTTTCTGTTTTGGCTTTTTTATCATAGTTATTCATATTTGACTTACCAACTTTAACTATATAATATAAGCTGTTACGATTTACCTGGACTTTCCATCCATTTGATATTACTTCCATTATCCTATCATACTTTTTCTTCATTACTTTCCTTTATCATTTATGCCAGTAAGCAAATAGAAACTCAAATAAACGCAAAAACCCCCAGTGAAATCATCTGTAAAGAATCATACACTAGGGGTTCCTAGATAAGTTTACTAGGCACTTATTACAGAGCCTATCTGTTAACTTCTTTTATATATAAAAAAATCTCCAACAAATCAATTGCTAGAGATTTACTTTTAGACCCTT
>JASMKZ010000102.1 GCA_030748955.1 Fidelibacterota bacterium
GCATTGGAATTGGTTCGAAATAAGGCCGTAAATTGGGTAAAATATCATTTATTGGATAGCACGGATGCATGTGAACTATTACTTCAAGAGCCTGATGATGCATCTCAATTTTTGACCACTCTAGAATGTATAACGCTTTCCTTGTATGATATAAATGATGATGGTACAGTTGACAATGCGGATCTTGTGATGCTGGTAACTATTGTTATAAATGAATCAATGAGTTCATCAGACATTAATTATGATCAGTATGTAGACATTTTTGATATACTGATATTATCTGATTATTTAGAAGGTATTTAAATAATTGATTATCATACCCCACATTCGTGGGGTTTTTTGTTTGTGGGAAGATGGGTAGATTTTGATATGGTTAGGTATTTACCATTATTACTTTTTCTTGGGTTTGCTTTATGGCGATGCGATAGTACTAAAGAAAACCAAACAACATATCATCCTCACAAACTTGATACAGTACCATATTCTGAATCTGTACAGGTTGGTGATATGTTGTATATATCAGGTCAGATTGCCAATGTTGATGATGATTATAATAAAATTGTTGATGGGGGAATAAGGCCTCAAGTAAATCAAACAATGAAAAACATACAAAATATATTAAAGAAGCATAATGCAACTATGGATGATATTGTCAAATGTACTTGCATTCTTGCAAATGGCGATGATTGGGGACCAATGAGTGAAGAATATGTGAAATATTTTGAAAGCCATAAACCTGCAAGGACAACATTTGGTGGTGCAGAATTAGGAGATGGTATTCTGGTTGAGATTGAGTGCATTGCTAAACTGTAATGAGGCCCCACATTCGTGGGGTTTTTTGTTTGTGGGATGATGGGTAGATAAAGCACACACACATTCTTATCCGTTATCTGATTTATAATTATGTATAATCAATGAAGTAAATTTTATCTATTTTGGTAATAGTTCAGGATTTTTCTCAGAGATTGTTTTAGCAAACTCTTTCATTCCTTGTAATAGTCCCTTAAAAGCTGGCGGGTATTCTTTTTTTAAATTTTTTGTAACATACCACCGCATCAATCTTGAAAAAAGATTTCCGCCTTCAACTTTTCCAAACCTTAGTTTCATGATACATCCATTATCAGTATCAATAAACTCATAAGTACAACGTATACATAAACCAAAAGGTAAAGCAAATTTAAGAGAAATATATTCTCCGGGATTCCAATCTGTTATTTCCATTTTATATACCTCTTCGCCATGGTGACAATGGAGAGTAGTTCCTGCACCTTGAGTAGATCCACCAGAGTTTAGTATCTCAATCTTATCTGCATGTAAATTGACTTTTTTCCATTCAGGTTTAGTATACATTAAAAAAGCAATATCTGCAG
>JASMKZ010000103.1 GCA_030748955.1 Fidelibacterota bacterium
CTATATAGAACTATACATAATAGATAGAACAAAATGGGGATTTCGAAAAAGTTCTTATAATGATGGCGTGATATCAGAAAATATTCAGGAGCAGAACCTTCGTAGGCTCTAAAAAATCTATATTCCACATCTCTTTTCTTTATCGCCTTTCCTATAGTATACCTCATGTGAAAAACCACAATAAAATTCAAAAAAACGATAGGTAATATTGGATATATTATTAATATGTTATCCATAATAAGAATCTACCCATCATCCCACAAACAAAAAACCCCGGGTGACCGGGGCTTGATGTTGTGAAAAAGGTAAATCTATTTATTCCTTCTCTAACTCAAATGATTCTACAAAACATATATTATCTTTCACATTTCCTACCACTGTTGCAACTCTGACTGAATTACAGAAACCATCTTTTGAATGAGAATCACCATGGTCATCAATACCAGTTCCCTTAACCTGATATTTAGATTCTCCAATCTTTATCGCTAAACTGCACCCAGCATTACTATCCATTCCAAAATTACACATCCCACATGATGCTAATACAAAACCGCTAACTAAACCATCTTCACTTAGTTGATTTACTAATTCAAGATTAGTATGGATATCTGGGACTTTTGTTTTTGATACATTGCAAGAACCACAACCTGCATAAACCAAATTATATGAAATAAAATATATTGTAAATAATAGAGGGATAGTGTTTTTCAGCATAAAGTTTTCCTTTGCATTTATTAAACGTAATCTACCCATTCTCCCATAAACAAAAAACCCCACGAATGTGGGGCTTGATGTTTTATAATATACTTAATTCTCTTTTGCCGTTTGAGAAACATAAAATGCAGCAATCATAAGTAAAGCTTGAAAAATAATTGCTGGGAGTGGAGGGCTTACCTCTGGCATAAAATAATGCCTCATTGCTGATAATAGACTAATTGCTATAGCCACACCTGCACCTAACAAAACTTTTTTAGCCACTTCAAAGCTTACATCTTTCAAAATCAACAGAATAACACCTATTGCCACAATCTGCGATGCCATAGCCTCATGCATTAAAGTACCGATGATTAAGCTTTGGTCATTTATTAAAGATGGTATAAAAGCCTGTGATGTTATCGTACCTGCCATGATAAATATTGAGACACCCATAATAACATCAACTGCTCCTATAATTAGTATTACTACATTTGGATTCATATTTGTTCCCCTTTTTAAAAATTATCATTCATACCCAAAT
>JASMKZ010000104.1 GCA_030748955.1 Fidelibacterota bacterium
AATTCTTTATTCATCCAAAAATTGCATATGGGAACCGCCCCAAACCCAATATTCCTCCCCAAAGCTTGCTGATCTTTGAAGTGGAATTACTGGACATAGTTGAAAAGAAATAATCTTTATTAATAACCAAAATGAAAAAAGGGGTAGTGCCCCCTTTAAATTTCATTGCATCAAGCCCCAGTGGATTTTTGTTTGTGGGATGATGGGTAGATTTTAATATGCAGAATAATATGGAGTTAATATTCAGAAAGGCAAAAGAGGGTGATATACCGAATATAGTAAAAATGTTAGCCGATGATGAACTTGGTTCCAAAAGAGAAGATTATAAAGTTCCATTACCAAAGAGTTACTATGATGCATTCCAAAATATTCTTCAAGATAAAAACCAAGAATTAATCATTCTTGAGAATTTTAATAAAGAAATAATTGGTACCCTCCAACTTACCTTTATACCATATTTGACATACCGAGGTGGTTTAAGGGCTCAAATCGAAGCAGTAAGAATTCACAAGAAATTTAGAGGAAAGGGTTTTGGGAAAAAGATATTCAAATGGGCAATTAAAAGAAGTATAGATAAGGGAGCTCATTTGGTTCAATTAACGACTGATAAACAGAGACCTGATGCTATAGAGTTTTACAAAGCATTAGGATTCAGAGATAGCCATATAGGAATGAAATTACATTTATAGTGATTACCACATTCGTGGGGTTTTTTGTTTATATTATTTTCTATTTCTCCACATAAAAAATATCAAAATTAGGAGTGGAGTTATTAGCACTAAGACTACATTTATAAAATCTCCCATATTATTGTTGAACTTAAGGAAATAACTATAAATATGCCCCTACACACATTGTAGGGTAATTATTTGTAGATTTGACGGAAATGAGCAGATCTAATTTGCTTTTATTTTTTCAACCAACTCATCTATACATCCATACAGTTGGTGTTTACTCTCAAGGATAAACAGTTTTTTTTGCATTTGATCAATTCGAAATTCCTGATTGATGATCAAATCGATATCAAAATTGATTACTTCTGGTTCTGAGCTGAGAGCATAGTCGCATTCACCTATAGATGATGCAATTCCTGCACCAAAAACCCGAGGTCCACCTGAGGTATTAATCAAACAAAATTCAATAGTTAACCAGAAAAATCGTTCAAACCTATGAAACAGATCATCTTTGTTGATAAAATTGCAGGCTGCTTGTCCAAACTTATGGC
>JASMKZ010000105.1 GCA_030748955.1 Fidelibacterota bacterium
TCCCACTGTACATCATCATTACCGAACCAAATACACTAAAAAGGTGTTGGGCACTTGTATTATCAAAAAACGAGAAGATTAAAGATGCAATACCCATAATAAAGAAAACATAATCAGCGTATTTCATTCACCACATCCACAATTTTCACATTCACAATTTTCACATTCACAATTTTCGCATTCACAATTTAGACAATTTGGACAATTGCATATTTCTTCCATGATTTCCTCCTTTATTATTTTACTATAACCCAATTTACGAATCTCATAAAATCTTCACTACAATGCATATAGTTTTTCCTTTTTTTACTCCCTACCCCATGCTTTGTCTGCTGTAGGATAAAACTTTAGTTAAAAAGCCAGTAACCCTAAATGTCTAGAAACAAAAAACCCCACGAATGTGGGGCTTTTTATGGTTTTCAAAAATACCTTTAATCAAACTTTACACCAGAACCTGAGTGCATTGGACTATAATGAGAACCCACTTCATACCATTTTCCATTTTCTTTCTTCATTAATGCAGAAGCTCTGGTTCGATAATTAGGGACTATCACATTTCCATCTCTATCTATAGTACCAGCAAGATAATATACAGCGTAGGCTATTTCTTTTTTTGAGCCATATATTTCAACATTTATATGATAAGGTTTAAAATTTAATGTATTTGGTGAATTCTCAATTCTATTTTTATTATCTTGTGGGGAATCAAAACTCCAAAACCCACCTTCTGAAGTAGCAAGCCAACGACCTTCTGGATGAGTTAAACCAGGGTATTTACCTTTTGCTATTGTTTCCCAATTCGAATGGATTGCAGCTTTAACATCCTCCACTTCGCCAGCATATAGGGAAAATGATAACATTGCCAGAATTGTACTAAGTCTCATAATTAATACCTCTTTTAATTAATTTATTATCCCAAATCTAACCATCATCCTACAAACAAAAAACCCCGCTACTTGGAGTAGCTATTTAATATTCCTCTATAGAATTAAAGAAATTTCCAAGTTTAACTACATCTAATTTATCATTTGTTCTCACACCAGTACATAAGTCCAATCCAAATGGTTGCACTTTCTCTATGGCTTGTTTCACATTTTCAGGATTTAATCCACCTGCTAAAAATAGAGGAATATTTATTGCCTTTCTTATTGCCCTGCTTAATTCCCAATTGTGTACCCTCCCTGTACCGCCTAATTCCTTTATCTTTGCATTTTGGTTTCCACT
>JASMKZ010000106.1 GCA_030748955.1 Fidelibacterota bacterium
GGCTGATTCAAAGTAAGAAAGCGTGCCATCTCCTATCTCTTTTACAAATGTGCCTTTATATTCTTTTAAGAGAGGTTTAAGGATTGAGCGTTTCTTTTCTAAGAGATTTAAGGTCTTAGATTCACTCTTAGACATTGTCTCTGTATACCCTGCAATATCTGTAAACATAATTGCAGCAAGTTTTCTTTCAATTGGCATAGGGTAATTTAGGGTGGTTTGCCGAGATTTCGGCAAGTCAACTAAATATAATTAGCCTGCGAATCATAACAGTTCTTTATAGGGGGTTAGTTGTCTTCAGGCTCTTCTTTATTTCGTTTTTCGAAATAAGGAATAAGAAAATTCATACCAAGCATTACCCCTGCCAACATTCCTATGGATATACCTAATCCATCAGCCATTCCTATTACTCTTGCTATGACTACTCCTAAGAATTGCCCTGCTATTCCTGCTACTCCTACAATTACACTTTGCATCAAGCCACTTAGTTTATTCTTCATTTTAGTCCTTGATTAGATATGTAAACTTAATATGGTTAGCCGATATTTCGGCAAGTCAACTAAATAATATAATTAGCCTGCGAATCATAGGGGGTTAGTTATATCAATCTATCCCATCCTACTTTGCCACACCTTGTCCAACACCAAGAACCTTATGACAAGATGGACAATAATAAATGGCATTTCTCCCTTCAAGCAAACCTCGTCCTTTTGTTTGATAGAAAACTTCACCCAATTCTTCTTCGCAATGGGGACATTTAGGGGAAATATCGTTTCTTTTAGTTAGTGTGAATTCACTCATTTTATCTCCTTGATTAGATATGTAAACTTAATATGGTTTGCCGAGATTTCGGCAAGTCAACTAACAATAAGTAATAATATAATTAGCCTGCGAATCATAACAGTTTCTTTATAGGGGGTTAGTTAACTTCAGCCTTACCATCTAAATAAAGTTTAAATATTTTCCGTGCTTTGATTTTTTCCTCTGAGCTACAACCTGTCTATTCAATTGTTTTCATTAATTTAAAACATAGTTTATCAATATTTCCCTTATTTGGATTAAATGCAGATACATTTGATAGTATAATTATTCCATTTTTTGTATTTTCGTCAATTACCATTGATGATGAATATCCGCCAGTTCCGCCATTATGCCAATACCAAAAGTTTTTAGATTGTGATTTTAATATGTGCCAACCTAAACCAATATCCATATTTTCATTTACTT
>JASMKZ010000107.1 GCA_030748955.1 Fidelibacterota bacterium
TAATTATATATCGAATGATAATATTTACTTGAGATTATTTCTAATTTGAAATTATTAAATTCCATTACATTATTTCTTCATCACACCCAACAATAAGTAATAATATAATTAGCCTGCGAATCATAACAGTTCTTTATAGGGGGTTAGTTAGAATCAGATTCATTGCCTGAAGTATCTTGTTCATCTGTTAAAAGGTCATTCTCATCACTATCTTCTGTAGGAGAATCTTTTATTCTCTTTGCTATGCCGAGTGCAATAAATGCAAAACCTAAAGCATAGCCCCATTTCATATCTTCACTTATTATTCCTGCAAAAATCCATAGAATACCAGCAAAATAAAATAAGTAGGAGGGGTTTAATTTCTTCATTTTATCTCCTTTATTAGATACCTAAACTTACACAAAATAAAAAAGCCCCACAAATGCAGGGCTAAAGTGGGAGAGAGGCTCACCCCACAAAGTTTATTTAGGAAGTACTATTAGGGGTTAGTGGTATCACAAATTCCAATTTCGTCATCACAGTTGGCATCACAGCAGGTTGTTGGATATAAACGACCATCACAGCAGGTTAATGCTTGACCACAAACTAAATCAGGAATACAGGGAGTAGGAGTAGTGACAGTATTTTTGCCTGTCTCATCTTCACACCCAACAATAAGTAATAATATAATTAGCCTGCGAATCATTTAGGAAATATTCTTAATGATAAAGATTAAAACATGTTAACTATTGTATAAAATATTTTAGATAACAGCCAAATATCAATTGGCCCCAAAATACCAAGTAATATCAAAACAATCATTACAATAAATATTACCCATACCTTTTTATTGTAATTATCTTTATTCCCTTTCTTAATATGTAATAATAGGTAATATGAAGAAGCAATTAATATGCTACCCCAAAATAAGTAAAATACTATTTTATTCATTCGTAATCACACCCAACAATAAGTAATAATATAATTAGCCTGCGAATCATAACAGTTTCTTTATAGGGGGTTAGGGTTTAATAAAATATAATATAATAAATAACATAGACCCAGCCTAAAATGCCGTGAATAATAGCCCAAAATACACTATGATACATTGACCAGGATATAGCAACAGCAATTGCTGCCCCCAAACTTATTCCTGTAGATGTTGTTGTTGATTTTGTTGATGACATTTTATCTCCTTGATTAGATATGTAAACTTACACAA
>JASMKZ010000108.1 GCA_030748955.1 Fidelibacterota bacterium
TAGTAAATTTCCTTTGACTTCGCATAGTATATAAGTTAATATAAAGTAACACTTTAAGTTATTCGTAATGAGTTCTGAGCCGAAACAGATTATAAAACTGTATTATTCAATTGGTGAAGTGAGCAAAATGACGGAGCTAAAAGCATACGTGTTAAGGTACTGGGAAACGGAGTTCAAGCAATTGAAGCCGCCTAAGAACCGGGCCGGAAACCGTACCTACCGCCAGAGTGATATTGACCTGATCCTTTACATTAAGGACCTACTCTACGTCAAAAAATTCACTATTGAAGGGGCCCGCCATCAGCTAACAATGGAAAAAGACGGCAAGAAAGAAGATGTTGCCGCATCAGTGGAAAACGCCCAGCAGGCCGCACCAGCCAGGAAGGAAACATTGCTGAAGATCAAGCAGGAATTGGAAACACTGCTTGAAATATTGCGTAGATAGATTTATCGGAGCGTGGCGCAGCCCGGTAGCGCACTTGACTGGGGGTCAAGGGGTCGTGAGTTCAAATCTCGCCGCTCCGACAGAAATTTCACCCTGTTTTCTTGACGGAAAGCGGGGTTTTTTGTTTGTGGAATGATGGGTAGCTTATTCAAATTAATCTAATTTTCTTTGTTTAATTATCGTTTAAATGCATAATTTTATATATGATAAATACAATAATACTTACAGCTGTTGGTGCTGCTGCTGGGTTTGCTTATGCATCTGTTTTAGGTTGTGATACAGTATGCTCAATTGCATCCTCATCACTTAATACTACTGTTTATGGTGCCTTTGCAGGCTTTGTAGTTGCATTACCAATTAACAAAAAATTTAAGAAAAAGTAATTTTATATAATCTCAGTTCATATTGAACAAGATTATATTCTACTAATCTTAAACATCAAGCCCCACATTCGTGGGGTTTTTTGTTTGTGGGATGATGGGTAGATTTGAATATGAAAAATACAACACATAGTATAATTGGATGGTGTGCTGGGCTAGCGATAGGGATGACAATAGGTGTGTCTCAAAATAATATAATATTAGGCATAGGTTTAGGAGTTGCATTTGGTGCAAGCTTGGGTCATATACAAATGAAGAAGGAAAATTCTTCAAGCGAAGTAGAGTAGCCCCACATTCGTGGGGTTTTTTGTTTGTAAAGATGATGGGAAAAGATTCATAAACATTATTAGATAAATTATATA
>JASMKZ010000109.1 GCA_030748955.1 Fidelibacterota bacterium
CAAATAATCAAGGACAACCTGTATCAGCAGGAGTGTATCTATACAAGATTCAGGCAGGTGATTTCGTTGATACCAAGAAGATGATTCTTCTTAAATGACTAAACACCTCACACTACTACTATGCATTGGGTTGGCTTGGGGGCAGGATATAGGAGGCACACACATTGTAGGGTAATTATTTGTAGATTTGGATTATAAATTAAGGGTAATGAGCAAATCAAAAGTGTTTGAATCGATAATCTCAACAATTATTAAGGAGTTTATATGCCATATAAAACAATGATGTCTATAGCTGCAACAGTACCTCTACTATTTTCGGTTGCTTTTCTTGTTGTACCACATTTTTTTATTTTAGAGTCATACCCTAATGCAGAAGGGTTAGCTTTGGAAATAGGAATTACTCAACGATACGTTATGGCGGGTATGCTGTTTATGGTTGTATGTCTTGCATTTCAATCCAGAAACGTTGAGAAAGTGGATGACCAAAAGGAAATTCTTTTGGGTGTTTCTATCGGTACCTTTGTGATGTGTGCTCTCATAATTGTATTGGAAGGTCCCGGTCGTGGTCTTCCGTTGCTCCCTCCGCCAGTGATAGCCACGGGAGCATTAGCCGTCCTTAGTTTCTGGTCACGTTCGAAGCTGAGCTAATATAGCTCTGTACTATCGGAAGATTTTGCCCCAAGACCAAGAAGATGGTACTACTAAAATAATTCTACCCTTTTCACAACATCAAAGCCCCGGTCACCCGGGGTTTTTTGTTTGTGGAAGGATGGGTAGATTTAGTTATGAAAAAATTTATAGCAATGAACAGATTTAAGATTGCAATTGGAAGAGAATCTGATTTCGAAGATATTTGGAAAAATAGAGAAACTCATCTCGATGATGTAAAAGGTTTTCAAAAATTCAATTTATTAAAAGGTTCAACCAATGAAGAGTATACCTTGTATACCTCCCATAGTACTTGGGATTCTAAATATGATTTTGAAAATTGGAAAAAATCAGAAGCATTTAGAAGAGCACATAGTGGAGGAGGGCAGCATCAAGGCATTTATTTAGGTCATCCTGAATTTGAAGGATTTGAAGTGATCCTTTGATTCAAGCCCCACACTCGTGGGGTTTTTTGTTTGTGGGATGATGGGTAGATTTAA
>JASMKZ010000010.1 GCA_030748955.1 Fidelibacterota bacterium
GCGCCATTTTCAGAGGACAGGCTTTTCAAGTCAGAACTGAACTCAGCCCTGACTTTCTGTATCTGATCGGTTATTGACACAAACGCTATTTTACAGAGTCTACTACTGCTGCAAATCCCTCTGGATCATGTACAGCCATGTGGGCAAGGGTTTTCCTGTTCAATTCAATATCCTTTGCTTTCAGGGCAGAGATAAATTGTGAATAGGATAACCCATGCTGCCTAACAGCTGCATTAATTCGGACAATCCAAAGTCGCCGAAAGTTTCGTTTATTTACTCGACGATCTCTATAAGCGTATTGCCACGCTTTTTGAACCGCATCTTTTGCCGACCTGAAGTTTGATTTTCTAGCACCATAATACCCTTTTGCCAATTTGACAATTTTACGGTGTCGACGGTGTCTTGGTACTGTACTGTTTGCTCTAGGCATGATTCTCTCCTTTTTATGGAATCATTTTTTTGGTTCTACTCGTCATAGCCTTGCTAAGACAAGTGTCCTTACGGAGACGCCTCTTCCGTTTCGAACTTTTCTTTGTAGACAGGTGTCTATTCCCTGACTTATTGTAGGTTATTTTGCCCGAGCCTGTTTTTCTGAATCGCTTTGCAGCGCTTCTTTTCGTTTTCATTTTTGGCATCTTTTACTCCTTTTATCTTGGGCTTAGTATGATTGACATTCGCCTACCTTCCAAACTGGCAGCTTTATCAATTTTTGCAATATCTTCTAATATATCTGCCACACGCTTTAACAGATCCATTCCGGCTTCTTTCCGTGACATTTCCCGACCTCGAAACATAACTGTTACCTTTAATTTTGCGCCAGATTCGATAAATTTCCGTGCTTTATTCAGCTTTGTAAGCAAATCATGATCGCCGGTATTTGGTCTGACTCTAATTTCTTTAACCTGAACCACATGCTGCTTCTTTTTGTTAATCTTTTTCTGTTTCTGAATCTCATACCGATATTTTCCAAAATCCAGTATTTTACATACTGGCGGATCTACCTTCTGAGCAATTTCAACTAAATCTAATCCTGCCTGTTCGGCTTTATAAATAGCATCTTTTATAGTGACAACTCCAGCCTGATTTCCCTCCTCATCGATTAGCCTTACACGTGGCACTCTGATTTCTTCATTTATACGGGGATCGTTCTTATCTTTCGCTATACTACGCCCTCCTTCTTGTTGTTATTTCATCTACAATTTCAGGAATCAATTCATCTATAGATGTAGATCCTAAATCTCCAATATGGCGTCTTCTTACTGAAGCACTGCCATCATTTTCTTCTTTTTCACCCACAATTAACATTATGGGTATTTTCTTTATTTCAGCATCCCGTATTTTAGCTCCCATTTTTTCGCTTCTGGAGTCAATGGATACCCTAATATTATTATCAAACATCTTTTTTTCTAATGCATCTGCATAGGATAAATATTTATCAGAAATAGGCAATATTATCACCTGCTTTGGAGCTAACCAAAGTGGAAAGTCTCCACCAAAATGCTCAATTAGAAATCCAACAAAACGTTCATGAGTTCCCAGAGGAGCACGATGAATACAAAGAGGCGTTTGCTCATTATTATTTTCATCTACATACACTAAATCAAACCTTCTGGGAATAGCAAAGTCAACCTGATTGGTTGCAAGTGTAAATTCTCTGCCAATGGCACTCCAAACCTGAACATCAATTTTGGGGCCATAAAATGCAGCCTCACCGGGGATTTCTTCAAAAGGAATATTACCCTCAATTAATGCTTCCCGGACCAATTGTTCTGTTTTAATCCATAATTCAGGCTCATTTACATATTTTTCACCTAAGTTCTCAGGGTCATGCAGACTTAATCTCATTTTATATTTTTCAATTCCAAACACATCAAAATAATATAAATACATATTGCAGACTTTCAGAAATTCATCTTTGAACTGCTCCTCTGTGCAATAAATATGTGCATCATTCATTTGCATAGATCGAACCCGCATCAATCCAAATAATTGACCCGATTTTTCATACCGATAACAGGTGCCATATTCAGCCAATCGGACCGGCATATCTCGATAGCTCTTTGGTGTTGCAGAGAATATTTTATGATGATGAGGGCAATTCATTGGTTTTACAAAATATGATATTCCATCCACATCCATGGCAGGATACATGCTATCGCGGTAATGGTCTAAATGCCCTGATTTTTCGTATAAATCACCTTTGGTTAAATGGGGAGTTCGTACGCGGGAATATCCTCCTTTTCCTTCCGTCTCTTTTGCTAAATTTTCAAGCGCTTCAATTATTACCGTTCCATTAGGAAGCCAAAGGGGCAACCCAGGGCCAACTTCATCATCAAAAGTATAGATTTCCAGTTCCCTGCCTAGTTTTCTATGATCACGTTTTTTGGCTTCTTCAAGATTAAAAAGAAATTCATTTAATTCCTCTTTTGTAAACCAGGCTGTTCCATAAATGCGCTGAAGCATCTTATTTTTCTCATCGCCACGCCAATATGCACCGGCACACGATAACAGTTTAAAATATTTTATTTTTCCAGTGGATGGTACATGAGGTCCTCTGCAGAGATCAATAAATTCGCCTTGCTGATATGCAGAAATTGTGTCCTCTTCAGGTATTTCGGAAATAATTTCAACTTTATAATCCTCACCCATATTTTTGAATTTTTCTAAGGCATCATTTCGAGATAATTTCACTCGTTCAATCTGCATATTCTGCTTGGCTAGTTCCTTCATTTTTCTTTCTATCTTTTCCAACACTTCATCATTAATAGAAACATCTACATCAATATCATAATAATATCTGTCAGAAAGTGCTGGGCCAATGGCAATTTTTGCCTGAGGGTATAACACTTTAATTGCCTGAGCTAAAAGATGAGCTGAACTGTGTAATAATATATCATGAGCCTCAGGATTCTTATTGGTCAATATTTCCACATTGGTATTTTCTTCAATGGGAGATTCTAAATCAACAATATCACCATTTACCCTAGCAGCTATAGATGCACGATATAAGCCCTCTCCAATAGAGCGTGCTACATCTCCACTGGTAGAACCTTGTTCAACCTGCTTGATAGTTTCATCTGGTAATGTTATTTGAATTTCACTCATAATCAAAGTGGGCGACACAAGATTTGAACTTGTGACCTCCACGATGTCAACGTGGCGCTCTAACCAACTGAGCTAGCCGCCCTTTTCTTAATATATCTATTGAAATACAGCCGAGAAATTTACAATGATGAAAGGATAATGACCATAGAATTATCTGAGCGATTTTTTTATTCTTGAACAGGCTCAACTTCAACTGATTCAGGATCAGGTTCAAAGATATCGTAATATCTGTTAGAATCAAGTAAAATTTCTGCCGCTTCCTGATACACATTATCTTCAATTAAGCTGACCTTAATTTTTTCCCTGTTTCCTGATGCAACAAGGGACATTTCTCGAAGCAATCCATTTTTTACCCATTTAATGTTATTAGGATCCCAGTATTGCCCATTTCTTTTATTTTGATAATATTTATCTACCTTTTCTGTTAATTGAAGGATTGTTGATTTTGATTTTTTCCAAAACATGAGTTTAGATAAAATAGATGTATTGGTGGTTTTCTTTAAATCATCCTGAGAACGGAGAGCAGTTTTTAATTTATTTAAGTCCTTTTCTCCTGGAAGTTTATAATTTATTTCATATTCCTCAAGAAAAACTTCAAAATCCCGGTAAATTTTATCTGTAATAATAATGGGAGCTTGAATTTTATTCATGGGTACATATTCTGCTGCAAAAGTGAGAAAGACACCTTCCCTCCACAACCCTTGTACATAAGGGGGAAGGCTGGTCCGTTTAATTTCAACATCCGGTGTTATACCGCCACCACCCTTTACGGTTCTCCCTCCCCTAGTAATAAATAAAGAATCCTTTTTATCTAGCCCATCGGTTAAAAATTCATTATTAAGATAATCCTCTTTTTGAATGAGTCTGCCAGATGGCGTGTAATATTTGGCAGTGGTAACTTTTAGGGTAGTTGTATCATTCAGATTATACATGCTTTGTACCAATCCCTTACCAAATGATTTCTCACCTACTATTACCCCGCGATCTAAATCTTGAATAACCCCTGAAACAATTTCACTGGCTGATGCAGAACTGCGATTAATTAAAACTGCTATGGGAATATCTGGCGATAATTTTGGGGCTCGGCGAGAATTCATCTTCCGATTCGATTTTGGAATACGGCCTTTGGTATTTAACAAATTAATACCCCTATCGGTAAGTTTATCTAAAATGTTAATACTATTATTCAGCAATCCTCCTGAATTACCTCTAAGATCAATTACCAATCCCTTCAAATTTTCATCAATCAATTCCTGTAGCCCTGTGCTAAAGTCTTTTGCTGTATTTTTTGAAAATTTGGTGATACGAATATATCCAATCCCATTTTCATCTACCCCCCAATACGGCACATGTTTAATCACAATATTAGCACGAGTTAACTCAAAAGAAATTTTAGTCCGAGCAGAAGGTCTATAGATAGTTAATTCAACCACAGAACCTAATTCACCCTTTATTAATTTTGATGCATCCTTTAATGACATTCCTTTCGTAGTGACAGAATCAATCATTAGAATCTGATCTCCAGAATGAATTCCTTCTGAATAGGCAGGGCTATCTTCAAATGGCGTTAATACCGTCAATGTATCTCTCCTGAGACCAATTTGAATTCCCACACCCCCATATTTTCCTGTTCTCAGCATATCCAATCTATCTTTACTGCTTCCACTGAGAAATCGGGTATAAGGATCCAGAGGTTTCATCATCCCCTTAATGCCAGCTTTTATAATCTCAGATTCATTTACAGAATCCACATAACTTTCCCGGACTCTATAAAAAGCCGTTTCTAGCATATCTAGGTAATCCTGAGTATTTTGGTCATTACTGAATTCTATCTCTTTTTTCTTTTTAGATGCTAGAGGCTTGGAACCTTTCTTTTTGTCCTGCCCTACAACAGGAATTAATAACATAAGAATGAATATAAACCATTTTTTCAATAACTGCATGAGAGTTCCTTTTTAAATCTTTCCATTATTATATGATGAATTTCTTCTGATATATCTTTTTGAGATTTCTCCCCATTTATTACGATGCATCGGCTTTGATTTTGTTCCCTGATTTGGTAATATCCCTGTCGAATTTTTTGAAAAAAATCAATGCCACCAGATTCCATTCTATCAGCAGCTTCAGTCTGCATCCTCTCAGAAGCTTTTTCTGGATCAATATCCAATATAAACGTTACATCAGGGATAAGCCCATCGGTGGCAATAGCGTTCATCAATTCTAACTTATTAATATTTAGCCCTCTGCCATACCCTTGATATGCAATTGTACTATCAGTGAATCTATCACAAATTACACATTCTCCTTTTGTGAGTGCTGGCTTAATTTGTTCAGCAGTCAATTGTGCCCGAGCTGCTGCAAACAGTAGGCTTTCAGCATTAGAGTATAATTCTATATTTTCTTTATCTAACAGCATTGCCCTGATTTTCTCTGATAATTTTGTCCCGCCAGGTTCTCTAAAAGTCTTATATGATATGCCTGATTTCTCAAATTCTGCTTCCAGCAATTTTATCTGGGTGGATTTACCAGACCCGTCGATTCCCTCAAAAGTGATTAGTTTACCAGTAATCATTAATCCAGAGTATATCCTTTTTTTGCAACCAAAACAACAAACTCTCCCTTAGGTTTAGATTTTGAAAAATAATTCTCAGCATCCTCCACCGTCCCTAAAAATGATTCCTCAAATATTTTAGTTAATTCGCGACAAACAGAAATAATACGATTTCCCCAATAATTATGGATGTCCCTCAATGTACGAAGCACTTTATGTGGAGATTCGAAAATTACGACAGTTGCAGGCAGAGATTCTAATAATTCAAAGCGAGTCCTCCTCCCCTTTTTAGGAGGTAGAAAACCCTCAAAATAAAAATGATCCGTAGGAAGACCTGAAACAGAAAGTGCTGCAGTAACTGCTGATGGACCAGGAATTGTTATAACTTCAATCCCCTCTTTTTTTGCCAGATTCACCGCCCTATATCCAGGGTCACTAATGCAGGGAGTTCCTGCATCAGAAATAATTGCGATTGAATCTCCAGAATTTAATTTATTAATCAAATTTCTCGCTTGATTTATTTCATTATTATCATGGTAAGCAATGAGGGGAGTATCAATATTATAATGCCTCAATAACTTTTTACTAGTGCGAGTATCTTCGGCTGCAATGAGATTTACAGCCTTTAGGGTTGTTTCAGCCCGAAAAGTTAAATCTGAAAGGTTTCCAATGGGAGTGCCGACAACATAAAGAATTCCTGCCACTTAGTTTAAAGTAGCTTTGATTGTAGATTTAATTATATCTATTGATGTTTTTAAATCTTCCGATGTGACGTTTAAATGGGGCCTAAATCGAATCGCCTCATCACCCGATGGCAACATAAGCAATTTATTTTTCAGCAGACCATTAATTACTTTATCTCTTTCTGTTTGAGATGGTAAATCAAAAGCTGCAAATAATCCAAGCCCTCTTGGGTTTGTAACATAAGCAGGGAATTCTTCCGAAAGGAATTGCAATTCTTTTTTCAGAATCACCCCCATATTTTTAGCATTTTCAATTAAATTTTCTTTCTCAATAATTTCCAAAATAATATGAAATCTAACCATATCAGCCAAATTACCACCAAAGGTTGAATTAATTCGACTGGATTCAGAAAACACATTTTTGTCTACTTCTTCAACTCGCTTCCCAGCTAGAAGCCCGCAGACCTGAGTTTTCTTGCCAAATGAAATTATATCTGGTTTTACAGAATTGTATTGATGCGCCCACCACTTTCCAGTGATACCAATACCTGTTTGCACCTCATCCATAATGAATAACATTTCATTTTCATCACAGATTTGACGAAGGGCAACAAAAAACTCATCTCTGAAATGATTATCTCCCCCCTCACCTTGAATTGGTTCAATAATTAGAGCCGCTATTTCATCAGGGTTGTTGGTGATGGCAGCTTTAATTTGGTCTAAAGATGACTTTTCTGCTAATTTTACCTCTTCCAAGCGATTCTCGGTTAGGGGAAAAGATAATTTGGGGTTATCTATCCGCGGCCAATCAAATTTTGGGAAATACATGGTCTTTCTGGGGTCTGAAGTATTGGTGAGTGAAAGGGTATAACCTGTTCTTCCATGGAATGCCTGTTTGAAATGAATAATTTTACCGCCTTTTTCCCCTTTTCCATTTTCCATATTCTTTCTGACTTTCCAGTCAAAGGCTACTTTTAATGCATTTTCAACTCCAAGGGCACCACCTTCAATAAAAAATGTATGCGGAAGATATTCTGGGATTGCCATATTAGAAAATGCTTCAACAAATTCTGCGTATTGGACATTATAAATATCAGATAAGGTTGGCTTGTAAAGTGCAGCTGCAGCTAGCCGGTCTTTCCCCGCTAAAATATCAGGATGATTATACCCCACCGCACCAGAAGCAAACATGGAAAACATATCCAGATATTCTGAACCATCACGCTCATCAACCAGCCAGGAGCCATGACTTTTTTCCATATCCATAACGGGCTCATAACCATCAGCTAAAATATGTTTTTTTAATGTGGTTCTTACATTTTTTGAATCAATTGTCATTATTATTTTAAACTCTCCTAAACTTCAACATCAAATTTAATTCCCTGAGCCAGAGGTAACTCTGTACTCCAATTCATGGTATTCGTTTGCCTGCGCATATACACTTTCCATGCATCAGACCCAGATTCTCTCCCTCCGCCTGTGTCTTTTTCTCCTCCAAAGGCACCTCCAATTTCAGCACCTGAAGTTCCAATATTTACATTTGCAATTCCACAATCGCTACCCTCATGGGAAAGAAAGGTTTCTGAGTTTAATACATTA
Source organism: Fidelibacterota bacterium (assembly GCA_030748955.1). Taxonomy (GTDB): domain Bacteria; phylum Fidelibacterota; class Marinisomatia; order SCGC-AAA003-L08; family D37C17; genus D37C17. The sequence goes on from JASMKZ010000010.1 coordinate 7,939, forward strand.
GTAGTAAATATGGCTGAAGACAATCCCTGAGGAACGCCATTATGCAATTGAATTGCTTCATCTAAATTATCATAAGTGATAATATATAAAATAGGGGCAAAGGTTTCCTCCTGTACAATTTCATAGCTGTTTTCAGCTTTTACAATAGTTGGCAATACATAAAATCCATCCCCTGCAACGATTTCACCACCATACAAAATTTTACCACCTTCCTGCTTTGCTTTTTCCAGAGCAGCTAAATAATCATCAACCGCACCCTGATCAATTAGGGGACCCATTAATGTAGATTCATCTAGGGGATCTCCAATTTTAACCTGGGCATATGCTTTGGTTAATTTTTCCACCAATCCATCATATAAACTGGAATGGACAATAATTCTTCTGGTACTAGTACATCTTTGCCCAGCAGTGCCCACTGCACCAAATAATATGGCTGGTACCACCATATCCATTTTTGCTGTTTCATCCACAATGATTGCATTGTTCCCGCCTAGTTCTAAAATGGTTTTTCCCAGTCTTTCACCAACAACACCGCCTATTCGCTTACCCATACGTGTACTTCCAGTAGCAGAAATAAGCGGGACTCTTTTATCATTAATCAATCTTTCCCCAATAGTAGAACCCCTGCCTATAATTAAACTGAAGATACCCTTATACCCTTCCCTTTGTAAAACTTCATTGCAAATATTTTGAATAGCTATTCCGCATAAGGGAGCTTTGGAAGAAGGTTTCCAGACTGTAATATCTCCGCACACAGCTGCAAGAAAGGCATTCCATGCCCAAACTGCAACGGGAAAATTAAAAGCAGATATAACGCCTACAATTCCCAGGGGATGATATTGTTCGTACATGCGGTGTTTTACTCTTTCAGAATGCATGGTGAGTCCATAAAGTTGTCGTGATAAACCAACAGCAAAATCAGCAATGTCAATCATTTCCTGTACTTCACCATCACCTTCAGCTTTAATTTTCCCCATTTCAAGAGCAACGAGACTCCCTAACATATCTTTTTTACGACGGAGCTCTTCGCCCATTTCCCGAATCAATTGTCCTCTAATAGGAGCAGGAACCATGCGCCATTCTTCAAAAGCTTTTTGAGATTCCACAATAATATTATCATAGTCGCTTTCAGAGCATTGATACACATTTGCAATTACTTCCCCATTAGCAGGGTTTATAGAATTCAAGACACCTGCATCGGTTGTACTAGACCAGTTTCCAGCACCAACTCCTGCCCCAAAATTATTTTCTTTTATCCCAAGGGAATTCAGTATCTCCTTCAATTTATCTCCTTAATATTATGTAATTATATGTAAACATTAATAATCAGATTATGCCGTAGATTCATTTTTATTTTCATCTCCCATAATTGACCAAATTGCTAAACAAATAATGATGAAAACTAAAATAACTGGCGTTGCATAATTATATGCGGAGGAACTATAATCTTTTAAATAATTAAACTGCCCAATCAAAAGTGAAATACGACCCATTACAGCAAAACCAAAAGATGCACCAAATTTTATCATCAAAAAATAAATTCCAATCCGACTGAGACGTCCGACAATACCTTTGTGCTCAGTAGAATAAAAGAAATAGATAAGCCCAGAAATAGTACCAATAAAAATTATCAGACCATTAACAATAGTTCCCCAATCTGATGTAAAATCAATTGCAGATGCTTTTATCTGGATAAGGACATTTGAATTTAAATACCCATAGAACCGTAATCCTGCAGCCATACCTACTATATATGCTATAGCCCATCGGGCAAGCCAGCCTAGCTTTGGAACAAGTCTCAAAATCATAAAAATACCCAGAATAAATGGAATTAAATAAATAAATCTTATTTCCTCAAATCCTTTTATTCCCCCTTCAGGGAATATACTCCTATCCAAGATGCCAAAACCTGTACTAATAAAATTGAAAATTTCATATATAACATACCACACAGATGTAAAAATAGAACCATCATCCACATCCACCCTGCTCGGCCATAATCTGCCAAACATATTGGGCTGAACCTGTTGCCAAAAAGATATAACGGCCACATAGCCTGCTGAGGCACCTACATATAAATGCTCTGCGGCTTTATAAAATGGATTGTCTTTGTATAAAAAACTAAATATACATAGTGTAAGCAATACAAAAACCCAAGCACTTATTATTTCAGCTGAAATCATATTTTATCCTCTCCCTTATTCTTTCGTGTAATATAATAGGTTATATTCCCAAAGATAATAAATAGCACAATCATAACATGGGCAATAGATTGAGCCGCCATCATGCTTGAAGCTTTTCCAGGTTTTACAGATAATTCCATCTCCCTCAATTCTGCTTCAACCAAACTTTCATATTCAGCTGCACCTGGCATGCCTGCCAAAATCCCCCTGATCTGACCATTTTCAACATAGGGTAGAATATCTGTTACCTGTATAGAAGTCACTCCAGTTGACAAGGGAATATTTTTAGGATCACATGCATATTGCACCCACTCTGTGGAACCGGGATAGCCTGCAGATAAACTGAAGACAAAATCAAAATTTTCAACATTAACAACATCTTTCATCATTGGGATATCATTAATAGGTGTACCTTTTAAATCTACCGTATAAAGCGCATGTATATCGGCTGCAATGCCTTTTACAACAGCTTCAGCACCAGGTTTATATCCAAGATTTACATAATCAATGCCATATTTTTTTCCATAATCATGAGATACTTCAGAGAATGCCTCAGTAGACATGAAGTTACCATCAGGCCAGAGTGCAAAGCCATACACTTGTATATTTTTTGCAAATAAATGTTTCAATATGGCAATAGACATGGGATGAATTTCTGGTTTGGTGCTTGGACCATATTCAAATGAAAGGAGTATTTTATCACCTTCATTTAATTTATTGATTTCATTAAAAACAATCTGTGATTCTGGTCTGGGCCGAATAGGTAGATTAACCCATTCTGGTTTTAAAAGAGGTATTAATACGGACAAGCCAACAATAAGAAAAATGATTCTTCTATCTAGCGAACCAAGCAAAATAAATATTCTTTTCATTATTTCCATTACTTATCTCCTAAAAATGATTTATCTAACCCAATAATTATTCGAAAAGATGTAGCAACAATACCAAGAGCAATTCCAATCATTAGCGCTCGGGAACCAGCCATAGTAGGATATGCAAATATCCAATCCTGAATAACGGGAATAGATAATAATTCAGGTGGATGTTGATTCCATCCCATAAAAGTACCACAAATAATGATAATAATAATTCCTCCACCCGTAAGCCCCAACAATAATGATCGTTCTTTAATAAACGGCGCTGAAATAGCGCTGATACCAAACATAAGTATTATACTCACTGCCCACCATGGTATTAAGCCTCCGATTGGAACACGTCCCAGCATGAGTATAATACCTGCTACCAAGAGCAGTGTAGCTTCAAAATTACGAATTCGAAATGCCCTGTAAGAAGCAGATGCAACAAAAAATGCCAATAAAGCAAACATGGTTGCACCTAAGGGTGTAATTATATTGATAAACATCCAATAAAAAAGAGAACCTTTCGTTTGCACATGTGCACCCCATGGTTTTGATTTTAACTCAATTGTATCTACATAAGGATTTAATTTTTCTATAACAGATTCAGCACTCTCTGAAGACATATATATTTTATCTATTTCAAATTCAGTTTGATTCCCTGTTAATTTAGTTTGTATCGTATAAGGATTTGACTCGTTTAATTCTTCTGCAATTATTTCTGAAACTACCGATAATTGACCATCTTTAACATTTGATAATGTAATAAAGTTGGCTCCTCGATAGAAAAACCCCGCAAAGATGGCAAATGAAAATCCAATCACTGCTAAAATACTATACTGCCAATTTTTCTTTTTCTTAATTATTTTTATTAATTGGAGTTTTAGCATATTCAACGCTCCCAGAAATACGGCAAAAGAAGCTATAATATCAAACCATTGAGTAGCATCATTATCTACAAAGTTCTGTATAGTTGCATTGTTGATAAAATGACCAAAAAGAGTAAGCAATCCAACGCCAATCACAATCATCAATGGTATATGCCGTTTTAATAACATAACATCTCCTTAATAATAATCTAGAATAAATTTAAAACATCAAAAGCTATCCAGCCTGCCTGGTATAGCCCATTAAATACAACAGTCAATACCATCGCAATCATTACCAGCAGTTTAACTATGTCCTGCCCTTTAATACTACCCACTAATTCTGGCTTATTAGATAGGTATGCGCTGGCAGTAAAAAATTCTTCTCCTATGAGTGTATAGTCACACGCTGTAACAAAAAATGGAATTTGTGATGGAGATCCTGTGCCAGCTATCTGAATTGCTCCGATTGAGTTTCCTGTTTCAGCTAAAATAAGAGATTCCGCATAAAACTTCCCTAGATAAAAAATAGCTGCAGGCTTTTCCCTTTCCATAATTCCATTCACGCCAGCTGCATAAGCAAATTGTTCATCAGAAATATAATGAACCATATCATCATAATACAAATCTGGGCGACCAGATTTTAAATAGGATTCCTTACATATCTCCCTACCAGTTTCCATAACAATCGATTTGGATACAGGGACATTCAATGAAGTCTCATATTTTGCTGTGTATTCAGCTACATGCCCCAATAGATTTAATCCTGTCACCGTTTCAACCTGATCTAAATCAGATATCCCTGGAACAAACAAAACAGATTTACCCATTTCAGTGGCCCGCCCAACAGCTTCTTCTAATGCCTGTAATCCAGGAATTTTACGAAGATAGATCTCTTCACCAGAGCTTGCTCTATCAATGTAATAATATATGGTCATAGAAACAAGTATTACACTAGCAAATATTCCTCTGGCACCTTCAACAAATATTGCACCTTCTCCTAAAACATACAATCCCATCACACCCAAAAACAAAACACTCCATATGACTACTTTATTATTCATATTTTCTCTGACTCCTTACTTTTTTTATCAGACTCTATCCGTTCAATTTCTACAAGTAGGAATTCAACATTATTTCTGTCCTCCAACAGCTCTGCAAATTTATAATAAGATTGTGAAGATATAAATGCGGTAATAATAGGTCCAAAAAAAACCATTAACTGTCCTCCAAAAAAAGAAAGATTTTTCATCATATCTAAAAAAAATATTGCAGGAACCGCCATACCACGATTCACCACTTTCTCTGCTAAATCAGAAATAAGCTGTTTATCAGACTGTGTAATTGAAATGCTTTCTGCCATTACGTAATAATCATTTCTAAGTTTGCGCGAGGAACAATTTCAATGCTACCATCTTCAAATTCTATTTCAGCCACCCTAACCATAGTTTCGGATTCCATTTTTTTCAACTCTGGGGGCAAAGACCTTACTTTTCCAACCCTACCAAAAAATGGCACCCGAATTACCCTAATTAATGAACCTTCGGATATAGCTAAATCCGCTTCTTTATAATCAATACATTCTCCATTACTAAGTTCATCAGGTATTAATATTTCAGGGCGAATAACTCCTGCTCTAATTTGAGTAGAACCATTTATTGATGCAAATTTTCCTTCATTTGATGATAATAGCGCATACGTTCTTTTGGCCATCCCTATCCTACCAAATCCTTCGGTAATAATTAAACTAGGGCCAATTTTTTCAGATCCCGTAATGGCTACTCCTAACGAATATCCTAATATTTTTGATAGATCTGTATAATCAAATCCACCAGAAACTATCCCCGCAACTCCCATTTTTTTTGCATGATTAAATGTGTTCAAATTTATAAAACCCCCACCCAATAATATCATTCCTTTGTGGCTTTCATTTATCATATCAACTGTCAGTTCATCATTAGGAGATGAGGTGACTATCTTTAATATTCCTCGGTTTTCTCCTCCAATCCCCAGAATTCCCTGGGCGAGCACTCCTTCTGTTTCAATGGTAACACCTTCTTCATTCTCAACCTCCGTAATTGTACCAGAAGTATAGGCATCTACCTCAACAGGTATAGGAGGTTCTGACAAGATAGCCTGTCCGGTAACTTCTGAAACGTTGGCAAGCGTACCATCAATTGGGGATTTTAATTGGTTTTTAAACATTCCAAATATACCTTTACTTTCAGCAATTATCTGTCCCTTAGAGATGGATTCATCTAGTTCAGCCAACATACATTCTGGAACATTTTCAGGTTCAATGTTTAGTTTATTTGCAACATTGAGCATTTGCACATTACCAGGTAATTCTGTAGAAGCTACAATTTCATCTGATTTAACAATATCACCAATTTTTAGATGAACATTACCCTTCATGGGTAATTGTCTTCTTTTTATAATTTTTGTCCGGGATAGAATTTTGAGCCCAGGAGTATAAGATCTAGACATTTGAATTCTCCAATTGAGGATATTCGTTGGTCTCTTCAGACCATTCTTTTAATTGTGACACTCTTTTTTCTGTTTTTTCGGTCAAATTAAAAGGCTGCCTTCCACGACCATCTAAAATTATTCCCACAACTCCACCAAATATTTTTGTTTTCAATATTTCATTTTTACCAGCTCCTACATCTAAACCTTTACTTGGGGTAAGTTTAACTTCTAATGACTCGAAAGGTGCCTGAATCAACTTTAACTCACCGTATTTCAGATCTCCAGAAATTTCTCCATCTGGTAATAATATTTCATAATGAAGCATAATCTGGTCTAATTTTCCTTTTCCCACCGGAGCGATACAAGTACCCAGTCGAATAAGACAATCTTTTTCAAAAACTTCTACTGCAGCTTCGGGGTGAATGGTGGATAAGATTCCTAACTGAGGCATCATGAAAATAGAATCTACAGCTAATTGGGTAATTCCTTCTGGAAGAAATGCATCTATGAGCATTCGGGCAGCCTGATGTCTTCGTGGAGCATGCGATAAAACTCCCCCCGATCCTACCAACATATCCAACTCCATAAGATTTACTAAAGTTTCTCCAGAGCTAGTTTGTTCAAATGCATCTGAAATAGTCCGTTCAGTTTGGACACCTTTGAGATGAACCGCAAATTCTTTGTGTTGTTCAAACGAAAGGCGTAGAGCTTCTCTGGCAATTGCCTGTTCAATTATCAATGCTTCCAATGACTGGGGAATTGTTGTGGGGCGAATCATTTTATTTCCAATTCTATTAGTGAGATCTGTTTCATCCATATCAAATGGAACCCATCGAGCCACATTCTCAAACCCTGACTCAGCTAGGACATTACAGACTGAATAACTCATACCAAGGTTAGCACTAACGGTTCTATTAAACTGACCCTGAAAAACGGAAAATACATCTGTTGTTGCACCGCCAATGTCTACCCCAACAACCGAAATGTTTTCTGCTTCAGCAATTTTTTTTATAATTTCACCAACAGCACCAGGGGTGGGCATTATGGGAGCATCCGTCCAGCTCATAAGTTTTTTATATCCCGGCGCCTGAGCCATTACGTGTTCCATAAACAGATCATGAATTTTATCCCGGCTTGGTTGCAGATTTTCCTCTTCAAGTGTGGGTCTAATATTATCAACAGTCATTAAATCTGTTATTTTCCCAAGTCTCTCTTCTATTGGCTCTCTAGCATTTTTATTTCCTGCATAAATAACTGGCAATTTGTAATTCATACCCAGTCTGGGTTTGGGGTTGGCAGCTTCTAAAACTTCAGCAAGTTCCACCACGTGGGTAACGGTACCCCCATCAATACCTCCGGAAAGCAAAATCATATCAGGACGCAATTGGCGAATACGTTGAACTTTCTCATGATACATACGACCGTCATTTGATGCCAAAACATCCATAACAATTGCTCCTGCACCCAAGGCGGCTCTTTGAGCACTTTCACCCGTCATACTTTTAACTACACCTCCAACCATCATTTGAAGCCCACCACCAGCAGAGCTGGTAGAAATAAAAATATCAACTCCTCTTTCGCCTTCATTAGGAGCGATAATTTTTTCACCATCCAAAATCATTCGTCCCGATAGTTCTTCCAGTTCCAAAATAGCATTTAAGACGCCACGAGTAACATCTTCAAAAGGTGCTTCAACTGTAGTTGGGGCTTCACCACGATGGGTTAAACGGTAGGCACCTTCAATAAATTGAATTAATATAGCCTTGGTCGTTGTAGAACCGCAGTCTGTTGCTAAAATAATTTTTATATCTTCTGCTTTAATTATCTATCCTGCTTTAATAATATACGTACAATAAATTAAGGTCAAAGGAGCTGCAAAAGTGAGGGAATCAAACCGGTCTAATACGCCTCCATGCCCTGCCAAAATATTACTAGTATCTTTGACACCTGCCTCTCGCTTTAATAATGATTCTGCCCAATCTCCAAATTGCCCAAAAATACCTGTTATTAATCCTAAAACTACTACATCAACTAACGAAAATATATCTGGAAAATATCCGGATTGATTGAGTATTAATAAGAAAATCATACTGCTAACAAATCCTGCAATTGTCCCCACCCATGTTTTATTGGGACTAACTTCAGGTAATATTTTTTTCTTTCCAAATTTTTTGCCAAATAGAAATGCACCAGTATCACAAATCCAAACTGAGAGAAATAATGAAAGGGTGATTTTAAATCCAATATCTGGCAGGTTTCTCAACACAGATAATGAGCCCAGCATTAATCCCAGCCATACAAATGAGAAAACTAATATTGAAATATTAAACAGAGGCGTTTCTTTCTTTCGGAATATTTCTACAATCATTGCAGTTGAAGCAATGGCGATTAATAATATGTAGATGGGAATCTCCCAACGTATTCCGGGAATTCTGCCAAGTTGTAAAAGAGCTAAAAATAGAACCAAAACTGATATAACTGGCTGCCCTTTTTTTGATTTTGAAAGTGGGGGAATTTCCCTAGCACCTAAAAAAAGAACTCCTCCAATAAATACTGAAAAAATAGGCATATTAGAAAAAGAGTCTCCCAAATATATTATTGCTAATAATGAAGGAATTCCCAACAGATTTACAAATGTTCTGGAAGAATTATTTTTCGCCATAATTGTCTTGAAACAAGATTAAAAATTTACAAGAATCTTACATCTTATACCAAAAGGATTAATGAATTCTTTATCAAATAAAAAAGCCCGACAGCGCCGGGCTTTTCTATTATACTTTTATGTATCTAACTAACTATCCAGTATCAAGTTAGCAAGCTGCACAATATCTAGTATGTTCCAGTTGCCATCATCGTTCAGATCACCGGAACATCCATTTGGCAGATCAGAGCAGTTACCTGCCAGTATACAGTTTGCAAGCTGTACAATATCCAGTATATTAATATTACTATCTCCACTTATATCGCCTAAATCTACATCACATTCAGGATCACCAGATATGTAGAAACGACAACCATCTCTTTCATCACTCCCCTTAAATAGATTCCAGTAATTTGTAGTACTACCCGGCTCTTTAATGTCTACAACAAAAAGATTACTGCCTGAACCAGCTACTATTTCCAGATCTCCATCATTATCTAAATCAGTAATCATAGGTGAACTGGAAGATGGAAATTCATTTGCAATGGGAAAATAATTAACATAACTGCCATCCAAGTTAATAGCTAGAACCTCTCCCATATCTGTAGCCGCAATAACTTCAGGATCTCCGTCATTATCCAAATCTGAAAATACAACTGAGCCTCCGATTGTTCCGTTTACTGTAACAGGCCACCCTGTAAGAGCATTACCATCGCTGTCAACAGCATATATCATATCATCATTAGATCCAAAGAAGATATATATTTGGCCGTTATATTCTAAAAATGATGGTGATGATTGCACTTTATCGCCTGTCTCAATACTAAACCGTAGGTTTCCATCACTATTTACCGCATAAAAACTATTATCATTACTCCCAGAAAAAATGATCTTCTCACCATCAATATTTGCTACTGAAGGTGCTGTCTGAATCTTATCACCAGTAGTATATGGAAAACCAGGAGCTACAGTACCATCGTCATATATCACATAAAGGTTATCATCATCCGTTCCCAATATAATATCAAGCTTCTCATTCCCATTATAATCAGCCAAAGCCACACCTGCTTTTGTTTTCTCACCAAGTGCTAAAGGAAATCCATCAACATCACTGCCATCGGGATTTATGGCAAAAACCTGATTGCTGCTGGAATAACCTCCAACTACAACTTCCAGATCTGCATCTCCATCCAGGTTGCCGATGGCAGGGGTTCCCATAAGATATTTATTGGCATTATAATCTGTTTTAAGACCATTCTGATCAAATATATAGAGATGCTTGGATTTTGATGTGATAACAAAGTCTATTAGTCCATCTCCATCCATATCTGCTGCTGCAGCTGATCCCCAAATCTGATTCCCTGTATCATAGGGAAAGGTATCATCTTCTACTTCGCTCCCATCAGCATTATAGATATGCACAAAGCCGTTATTATCTCCTACAATAATTTCCACATCTCCATCTCCATCCAAGTCAATCACGAGTGGGCTGGATCTGAATTCCGCAGTAGATACTGGAAAACCTGCTTGGTTTAAAGATACATCTATTGAAAATGGAACTTCCTTGGTATAGCTATCTAGTTCTCCTAGACTATTAATGAAATCTGCTGTAAGGTTTAAGGTAAGATTGAATTCTCCAAACGGCACCGAATCATCCAGAACTATAGAATAATCGCCGTACATGGTCTCACCAAGCGATATATCACCCAAGCTGATGGTTTCATCAGTGGTAATATTTCCCCCTTCATCTATCGTTAAGGTAGCTACAGCATTCATTGCGTCCGCCTCGAATGAATTATTGGTAAAGACAAATCCTACAGAAAAACCTTCTCCCGGATTTAAAACACCGTCATTATCCAGCTCATTATCTAGTGAGATTTCCGGGTTGGCAGTCATAATCAGCGTGCTGTACAAATTATCAAGCATCTCTGCAATGAGCATATTGGCATTGGAAACATAGACTCCGGAACTGAACCCAGCCTCTTTATAATAAACTGTCATAGTATGATCAATAAATACGGAACTTGGAAATGCGCTTTCCGTGTTCAGCATATTGAATATTGGGTATCCCGTATCATCTACAATCATAGGGGTACCACTAGTGCCATAATTTCCCCATTGTGAGCAGGAATAGGGCTGATCTAAGTCGGTTAAAGCAACAATTACTTTTACATTTTCATTGTCTTGCCATTCAGATGCTACATCATCAAAATATGGTATAAGTGAAAAACAGGGGCCACACCAGGTGGCAGACATATCAATGAGGGTTACATTATACTGCCCTCCATTCAAATCACCATTATAATCTGCCAGGCTAAATATACCATCATTGTCAGTATCTAGTTCAGCCGCATAACAAATATCAAGTTCCTTGTTCTGATTATATATACTGATGGTTTCTCCCACCTCATAGGCAAAAGAAAAACTCAGAATTATTAATATGAAATGATAGAATTTTATCATATTTTCCTCCTCTAATTCGACACAATGCATTCTGGTTCATTGTTGGATAATTTAGATCCTCCGATACCTGCAAATATAATGTCGGTCATACAGACCTCGGCAGTAGGATCTGAATAGGATATTTTTGTCAATACTCCTTCACCAACAGAAATCAATTTCGCCTGCATGGAAAATGATAGTATTCGGGAAGCACTATTGGAAGTTTGATATCCATTTTCCATTAATAGCCCCCCATTTGAACCTGTAATATTGATACCCGGAAAGTCACATTGAAAACCAGCTATTGGAACAGAGTTTAGCATATAGATGTCAAATGTTTTGCTTGATGGATCATGGTTCCTGAGCTGAAGACATACTTGGGCATTGCACTCCAAATTTTCTTGTTTGGTTTCACTGCCGGATGTTATGGGAACTTCTGCTGCTGATTCATGGGCATTTTCAGCTTTATCCAACTTTTTATTCTGAGTCTGGCAGGCCAGCATCATTATCAATACAAATATAATACTCAGTCTCATTCAATTACATTCCTTTACATTTAAATAACAATTTCAATAATTTATATTGCAAAAAATACAAAACTTTTTATATTCAATTTTGTGATTTCCTTTGCATTTCAAAAAAAACAAATGCCTTGTTTTTTACAAGGCATTTCGTTCATTAGTATACCAAATTCATTAGCTTAGAATAGCGTTGACCAAGGTAACAATATCAAGTACATCCAGTACTCCATCTTCATTCATATCACCAGGGGCTGAATAACTTCCACTAAGCACAGCATTAATCAGGCTAACTACATCCAGCACATCCAAAATTCCATCCCCATTCATATCGCCTAAAATAAATTCTGAATCTGTACCGTTTGTTATAAAAATGGCAGATCCATCCTGCAGTGTTGCAGCAGCTTCAGGGTACGAATTATTAAATGTATACTGCAGGCCTGCTTCTCCTAAATGGCTTTCAATGCCAATTGTAGAATAACAGCCATGACTGGGCGTGCCTCCATTTGGATAATTACCATCTGATGCATTATTAAAATCCTGGTACTGTATCTTAATTTCATTACTAGGATATAAAACAATCTCAAAAGTCTGTCTAGGGCCTCCTGAACAATTACTGGCATACCAACCTCCTGTTAGGTCACCACATGTACGCATATTATCCCATTGTATTACAACATACTCATCAGAAGCATAATAATATACATAACCGCTTGAACCTGTCATAAGATCATCCCAGAAAGCAGCCACCATAGGCGATGGACCGCCTGCTCCTGGAATGGGATAATTCCTAAATGCATTCATTTCAAAATCGCCAAAAGAGATCCAACCATTTGTATTGATCTGAATTGTTTCATACTCAACGCCATAAAATGTAAATGGAAATGGGAGCGTTCTATCATCTGTACTAGCCGTATAACTGCTATTTCCATTCCCTGCATCAGAAATAGAGACTTGACCACCTAAACCTTCTGCAATTTCAATCCAATCATACACTGGCGCTTCATCATATTCTGTATCTCCAGAGTCATAAATATAATAGCCATATGAATCAGGCCCTAGTGGATCGGTTTCTCTCACTTCACCAATAGTTACATTTACTGTATGACCTCTAGTATATCCATCAGAACTAGTAAGTACAAGCTCCAAAGGCAGAACCGTTCCGTTAATTATATCTTCACTGAAATCAAGTTCAAAATTATCCAGATAAATATTTTCATCTACGAATAATTCGTTAATTGTGGCTACGGATGACTCAACTGAAACAAAATTATCAAATGGCAGTATTTCAAGCACATAGTCATCTACTTTCTTTGAGCCCTGATTAACCATGTTAAGTACCATATTGGTATGTGAACCCGGAAATAGATCACCATGATAATCTGAAACCACTAAGTATGGTCCCATAACATTTAATGGCACAGAATTAATCCATATGTTGTCATCTGCATCTGTGATTGTCAGCATTACATCCATTGCTTCCATATGAAATGCAGTGCCGTGAATATAAACTTGAGCGCTAAAAGACGCATCATGATCTGGTTCTACATTCCCAATATTTACAATATCATCAATTACAGTAATGTGTTCTGATATAGAACTAAGTTCTACTGTAACATCCTTTGCAGTATCGCGGCCATAATTATGTAAATTGATATTTAAATCTATTTCTTCACCTGAATTGACGTACATCTCTTCCGGCTTTACTGCAACAGCAGCGCCTGCAGCTGTAGAAATTTCAATTGTGCCCTCATAAGGGCGATAATTTCGTTTTATAACCGTTACACTGATAGTGCCAGCTTCCACCGCGTCCCAAGATAGTGTTACCTCACCATTTTCATCAGTAAGAGCTGTAGTAAAAATAATATCATCACCCATGAGAAGTGTAACCCTGGCACCTTCAACAGCAGTTCCATTTTCATCTGTAATATGTAGCTCCTCCATTGTGGTACCAAGCGAAATGGTTGTTGGATGGAAAAAATTGAAATTAGTTGGCGTGGCTGTCCAAAGATGTAATGCTGGGTCTCCAATTAGATTACTCCATTTACTAAAAGCCTCAGCTGCATTTTCTGCTGAGTTTGGGTTTGGATATGTTGCCACAATAGCCAAATCACCGTTAGTGGTTGCAGCGCCAGCATACCAGAGATCCTTAGAAAATATACCATCATATACTCCCATGCCCACAATATTATTGTATGCTGTATGCGTTCCGGTTGTTGCCATACCAACAGCACCAACTGCTCCTTTAGGATTATTTACAGATCCCAGCCATACAAATTCTTCTGAGCTAGATGCACCATCATAGTCTCCTGTACCACAGGTAAGGGTAGTAACAAAGGGAGTATCATAGCCATTATTAATTCCACTAGAGGGCCAACTTCCAGCACCATAATACCAACCCCTATAATTGTAATAGAGTATACCTCTATTAAATTGCTGTTCCATAAATGTCTCCACGCCACTGCCATCATAATCATGTTGAACACCATTCATTCCATAATTAATCATGATGTTCTCAATATATTGATTGGTGAAAATAGTGGAATTTCCTGATTCATCTGGGTCCCCCGCTAATCCTGCATTCTTAAAAACTCGATCTTCCATATAAATTGCTTTTTCATACTGCAATGTTTTATTGATAATATTTTCTATATCAGAAGATGAAGATCCTGAAATTCTCCCAATAAATATTTCTGGAATTAAATCGCCACCATCTAGCTGTGTATAATCAAAATCTGTAGGTCCACCATAGCCACCCCAACTATGGTCATAATTCGGCAGGCTGTAATTACCCCCTGTATCGCCAATGAGACCCACAATTTCTGGTGGATTATCCCAATTATAATAGGCATCTGAAATATAATTTTTTATTTCACTAGTACTGGCACTACTGCCACCCACTTCAGACTCCGTTGCTGTATATACGATATACCCTTGCTTATGGCGCCATTCAATAAGATCCTGAACGTATGAATTATTTAAAGAAGATCCACCTCCTATATAGAGGATTGCTTGAGCCTGGTAATCATCATCTCGGTCTGAATATTCAAAATTCACAATGAGGTCTTTATAAAGTTCATCAAAAATATGGGATCGTTTTGGCTGATTAAGCTCATGATCTGGATTTTCACCCGTTTCAATTGCCTGAATATCAATTTCAGTATATACTTCCAGCCTCTTGTATTTGGGATAGTATGTATATGGGATAACATGAATACTGACAAATTCAATTCCCCGCCCCTGCGATCTATCTGATACTATCATATTCTGCTGAGGGAAAGGTTCAAAGGAATTATACACTTCTTCATTAATGATACTTACCACATCCACCTCCCACTTTTCCATTCCCTGATGAGGTAATATGGTAATATCTTCAATGGTGTAAGATTCTAATACCTCAAACTGGAATTCATAGGTTTTAGATGGATCCAGTTGATAATATGTTGTAAACTGAGGAAGCTCCGGCATCCCAGGTTCTGTAGTATGTCCATCACCCATTTTTGCAATACGTGTATACTCCCCGCTTATCTCTGTAAACTGAGGACTATGTAAAAGACTGATCTTATCACCACCTAAACTGTTACTATAAGAAAATTGGTTCTCATAGGAAAACAGAAGGGAAAGTGCTACTGTATACATTACAAAAATCCAGTTTCTCCGTTTCATTTCCATCCTTTCTTAAATACTAAATGATTAAATTGTATATTCATACGAAAATATAAAAGGAAATCCTCTTCTATAACTAAAATAAGTTTGTTACAAGATGTAATGTACATTTTTACGTATTTTGCTCGAAGAGAAATAAAAAATGCCCCGCAGTATACCGAGCATTTAAAATTAACAGGTAATCTGGCAGCTTATAAACTCAGTATAATATTAACAAGGGTGACAATATCCAGAACATCTAAAGCACCATCCTGATTCATATCTCCCGCCAAAATATATTCATCATTACTTAAAATAATATTTACAAGCGATACCACATCCAGAACATTTAATAACCCATCACCATTTACATCACCCAATAGGTCATTATTATCAAGTACAAGTAGAGATACGGGTATATTAACAGCAGATTGACTGTTCGAAGAAATAGTAATCTCTCCAAAATATTCGCCGACTGTCAAATCAGATGCCTGCGTCGTTATGTCAATATCTGTACTTTCACCATACAAAAGATCACCGGATAAATCGCCTGATAGACTAAGCCAGTTTGCATTATCTGACATGCGATAATTCAGTGATAATTGAGACTGAACATATACATTATTATATGTTACCTGCAAACCATCTGATCCGGCTTCATTTTGCATACCAATTGTTGCACTAGTTGTATAGCCAGACATATCCCTGTAATTGAGATCAATACCTCCATTGTTATGCAGAACAAACTGAAAATCATAGGTTCCTGTAACGCCATCTCCAGTTGCACAACGACTTACATGATCAAACCAGACGACAAATATCTCGCCATTTGAGTAAGTATATACACTTCCTGAACCGGCGGGGCAGCCTCCTTGATCGCTACTTATTGGGTTCAAATCATCCCAGAAGCCAAAAATTGCTGGTTTTGGTGCTGATGCAGATGGAATGCCTGCATTGCTGAAAGCTGTATTATCTTCGCCAAAACCAACCCAGCCATTTGGGTTTATTATGCACTCTGTAAAACCCTCCCCATAGAAAGGAAATTCAAACCCCATATTAACAGGATCAGCAGCTATGTCATTATGAGGAAATGTTAATTGATTGCCCATAGCAGCAATATCTACCCAGTTATAATCAAGGGCTTCTTCAATCTCTGAATCACTCCATAAATACCCAAAATCATCAGGGCCACCTCCTGATACTTCAAAGGGTGAAATACCTGATGAAGATACTAAGTATGATAAAATTGAGCCTTCTTCGCCAATATTTGATATGGTCATCAATGAAGATGCGGATTCACCCTGATTTAAGGTAAAATCTAAATTATCAGGGGTATAAGAGAGTTGTGGGCTGGGCTGTGATATTGGAGGACTGGTGGTAATATACAGCGCCGTCTCATCATCTAATACCATGGCAGCTTCAGGATACTGATTATCATAGGAGTACTGCAAACCCTGATCCCCCATATGATTTTCTACGCCAATAGTGGCATAGGAGCCATGAATCGGCGGATACTGATTGATAAAGGAAGATGTATTGTTAAAAACTTTATATTGAATTTTTATATTTCCATCTCCAAACGGCTGACTGCTATCATTAAAAAGTATGATCTGGAATGTCTCGATAGAATTATAACTATGGGTTCTCATATCAGACCACTCAATAATGAAAGAATCGTTATTACTATCAAAATAGGTTAATACATCTCCACTACTGGTTGTTTCCAGATCGTCCCAGAAAGCAGCAAGCATGGGAGATGGCCCACCTGGTCCCGGCACTGAATAGTTCCGGAATGATTCCATATCCGTATGCCCAAACGCTATCCAGCCATTTGTACACACTGTAATTTCATCATAATCAATTCCATAAAATTTAAAAGGGAATGGAAGATCTACATGGGCAATGGGACCATTGCCACTCCAATTACCATTTCCACTGTTTGATAAATTAAGATCAGTTCCATTTCCACCCGAAGAGGGATCAATTTCAACCCAATCATAAACCGGAGCAAGATCATACCCATCATCTCCTGAATCATAGATATAGTATCCATATTCATCCGGACCCAATGGATCGATAACAGACACCTCACCAATCTGCACATTTAACATTTCAATTCTATCATACCCATCGTCACTTTGAATATGTAAGCTAAGCGGGAGAATGGTGCCACTTACAATATCATTGCTTACTGAAATTTCAAAAGAATCCAGAGAATTTCCAGTCTCTCCCGGTACAAGATCTGCCCAGCTACCATAATTATCATCAATCGTCACCTGGTTGCCACTATAACTTAATTCAGCATATATATTACTCTCAGACTGGTCCCCCATATTTATAAGGGAAATGTCTAGGCTGCTCGTTAGACCTGGCTCTACATATCCATTCCCATTTACCACAAGCAGGCTGCCGATTACATCTATCCTGATCTCAGCTTCCCACTCATTTGAAGTATCGTCAGAGATTAAAAGCCGCAATCCCAGGTCTTCACTATGGACTGCCGCAGGAGATAAGGTAAATCCAAAATCACCGAATGAAGTCTCTCCAATATCTACTGTGCCGTATTCAACAGAACCCGATGTAATAGTTACAAGTGCGGATGCTGTTGTCAGGGTTGCAGATACACTAGACAAATTCTCGCTTCCATTGTTTATTATAGGAATGGAAAGAGACACTGTTTCACCGGGGTTCAAATTGCCATCGTCATTGCCTAGGTGGTCATCCAATAGCAGATTTTGTTCATCTACGCTTAATATTGCTCCAGATGAGATAACATTTACCAAACCAGAATAGGGCTGATAATTATTTTTTGTCACAGTAATGGTATAACTGGTTGCAGATAAGCCCGATAAATCAATTGTGGCCTCACCCATATCATCAGAAAAAATATTCATGGGCGTTGTAATAAACCGATTCCAAACTGTTATAAGGGCGCCATCAATATTATTGCCATTTTCATCCTGTACAGTAATATCTATAAAATTAGTTCCATCAGATATTTCAGATGTATGTGAAACGCTGAGTATTTCTGGCGTGTCAGTCCATAAATGGGTTGCAGGATCACCTATTAAATTATTCCACTGAGTAAATGCACTCACCCAATCATCAGGATTAGTGGGGTATGTATTTAATAGAGCTAATTTTCCGCTTGCCAATGCTGCTCCTGCAGTCTCCACATCATCTGCAAATAACCCATCATATATTCCCATATCCATTATATTATTAAACAATGTATGGGTATTCCAGGTAGCCGTTCCAATAGCGGCAACGGCTCCTTTAGGATTTGATGCAGTTCCTGCCCTGAAAAATTTTTCTGACATAGTCGTTTGATCTTCAGCAAAGGAGCCTGTTCCGCATGTTAATACTGTGGCAAAAGGTAGTTTATATCCGTTATTTGCATTATCAACATTACTAGTACTAAAGCCACTCATACCAAGATAGCCCCTGTAATTGAAAAATAGCGCCCCTTCTTCAAGTTGATTTTCCATCCATGATGACCAACTGCTGCCGGATGTTTTTAACCTGACATCATCAAATCCATGGGCATCCAATAATTCAGCCACATATTCTTTTGTTATGGTACAGGATATACCGGATGTTGATGGATCTCCTGCCATTGCTGCCCTCTCAAAATAATCATCAAGATATCCTAGGTATGTTGCTTTTTCATAGTTGATGATTTTACTGGATACTACTGATAGCTCTGAACTTGTCCTGATTGACATTCGGCCGATCAGCACCTCAGGAATAAGATCTGCTCCATCCAGTTGACTGTAAGGATGATCCCCTTCACATTCATTACCATAAGAATTATGGCCATGACCATCATAATATGTCGCCACAGAATATGAACCATCTACATCACCAAGGAGTGCAACATACTCAGGTGGTGGGCTGAATGTATGATAGGCATTTTGAATATAGCTTTTTATTGATGACGAAGAGCTACCTGTTTCTGATATTGAAGCGGTATAGACCACATAGCCTCTTTGTCTTCTCCAATCTAGCAAATTCTTAAAATCACTATCTGTTTCAGAATTACCACCACAGATGTATAATATAGCAGGTTGTTGATACTCTTCATCTCTTGTAGAAGATTCAAAATTAATAACAAGACTCTTATAAAGCTGGTCAAAAATGCGGCTTTTGACGGGCATTGCAAGCTGACCAACAGGATTGTTACCATCCTCAATGATATGTATATTAACCTGACTTAATGCCTCAAGTTTCTTTGAAGATGGATGATATGTATATGGAATCACCTGTATGCTGATCATTTCGATTCCCCTGCCTGACATACGATCTGATATCATTAAATTTTCCGCTGGATAGCTTTCGTCAGACAAATAAAACTCACTGTTTATTTCACTGATTGTATTTACTTCCCACTTAGATGAGACCCCCTGATGAGGAATAATATCGATATCATCAATGACATAAGAATCAACGATCTCTAATTCATACCTATATGTTTTTTGGGGATCTAACTGATAGAAGGTTGTATATGTAGGAAGTTCCGGCAATCCTATATCCGTAGTGTGCCCGTCTCCTTCTTTTGCAATTCTTGAATACTCATCAATAACTTGTATAATTTCAGTTGAGGATTCTAATAAAATAGTTGAATGAGTTCCATCGGAACCAATAAATGCAAACTGATTTCCACTTGGAAAAACAAACGATAATAAAATAATAAAATGTATATGCATACATATTCTAGGCTTCATTATTTCTCTTCCTGTGTACCAATCTATTTTCATTTGTATTCATTAATAAATTTAATTGCATTTTCTCGTCTATAACTAATGGAAGTTTGTTACAAAATGTAAACTATAATTTATGGACTTAAAATAAGATTTACAAGACTGACAATATCAAGTATGTCCAGTTGCCCATCCTGATTCATATCGCCAGAAGATAAATACTCACTATCTAATATCAAATTTGCCATCGCTACTAGATCGAGGATATCTAATGTGCCGTCATAATTCACATCACCTGCCAACCCTCCTTCAAAGCAATTTCCCCAACTTGTATCTAGCATATTACCAAATACATTCGAAATTACATTATTGGCTAAATCTGTCCCAAAGCATATTCCATCACCTGTGTATTCAGAAAAATCTACCTGAACCAAAATACCTTCTGAGCCCGCCGGTACAAATGTGCCTGTAGTTGAAAAACCGAGCACTGTCGTGGAAGATGTAGATAACATAAAATCATTTCCCTCCGCCAAACCGCCCGATGCGCCCATCAGAGTAATCCCCGTAAGCTCAAATTGGAAACCCGCAATATCTTCATCCGTATCTACATGAATATCCAACAAGCCATTTGAGAGGTCTATATTTTCTAAAGAAAGATTCACCCGTGGAAGCCTGCCCGTTGAAATAAATATGGCTGATCCATTCTCTAATCTTGCTGCCGCTTCCGAGTAAGTATTATTGAATGTATATTGCAGTCCTGTATCACCCATACTATTTTCTATTCCAACAGTGGAATAACATCCATGGGTGGGAGTCCCGCCATTGGGGTAGTAGCCGTCTGATGTATTATTAAATTCCTGATACTGAATTTTGATTTCACTGTCACCAGTGACAGTAGATGAAAATAATTCTTTATTGTAAAGAATAATCTCGAATGTTTCCCGAGAATTACCATCATAAGTACGCATATCATCCCATTGAATCACAACCTTATCATCCGTCTCATAATAATAAATATAACCACCTGACCCAGTCTTTAAATCATCCCAGAATGCTGCCACCATTGGTGAAGGCCCCCCTGCACCCGGTATGGGATAATTCCGGAAGGAATACATTTTAAAATCACCAAAGGAAACCCAGCCATTGGTATTTACAACAATCTGGTTATAATCTATACCATAAAATGTAAATGTGAAGGGAAGATCCAGTAATATGGAACTGTATGTATAACTGCCAGAATAGTTGCCATTTCCATAATCAACTAGATTAAGCTGCTCACCCAATCCCTCTGCAATTTCAATCCAGTCATAGTCTGGTGCTAGTTCATATCCTGTATCACCTGAATCATAGATGTAATAACCATAAGGGTCAGGGCCAAGAGGATCTTCTACCCTCACTTCACCCACCATGATATTTATCACCTCTCTCCTGGTAAAACCATCCGAACTTGAAAGAAGCATTTCTACAGGCAGTATTGTTCCATTAATAATATCCGAACTAAAACTAAGTTCAAAATCATCCAGATAGATATTTTTTCCAACGGGAAGTTCTGAAATACTAGACATGGCCGAATGGATAAATATCAGGTTATCATATGGCAGAAGTTCCAGAGAATAACTACTTAGATCTCTAGAGCCCTGGTTATCTAGGTTTAAACTCACCGCAGTGTTAGAGCCTGGGAATATATCACCACTATAATCTGCAACTATAAGATAGGGGCCCAGTACACTTACCGGGACAGCGTTGATCCAAATATTGCCCGCGGCATCGGTAATAGTAAGTGTTACATCAAGATTTTCCATATGGAAGGCAGTTTCATGGATATATACTGGAAATGCTCTAGATGCAGATGCTCCGGGCATTATATCTCCAAAAGAATTATTATTATTGTAGAATGTTATATATTCGGATGGTGAACTTAGTTCTGCGGTAATATCCTCAGCAATGGCATTTCCATAATTTTGCAATGTAATTTCAAAATCTATTTCTTCACCAGATATGGCTTCCAGAGGTCCGGAATTTAGGGCTACTGCAGCACCGGATGCTGAAGAAATTTCAATCATACCTTCATAGGGTCTATGATTCTGTTTAATAACCGTAATATACATACTTCCGGCTTCCACTGCTTCCCAGCTTAAGCTTATCTGTCCATCTTCATCAGTAAGACCCGTTGTAAATATAACATCATCCCCCATGAGCAGGGTGACACGGGCACCTTCTACTGTATTGCCACCCTCATCATAGACAATAATATCTGTAGTTGTAGTTCCAAGTGAAATAATATCGATATGATCCACAGCAAAATTTGTTGGAACACCTGACCAGAGATGTAGGGCAGGGTCACCAATAAGATTACTCCAGGCAATAAATGCCTCAGTAGCTCCACCTGGATTTGAGGGGTAAGTTGCTAAAATAGACAGGTCACCATTAGCTTCGGCAGCACCAGCATACCACAATTTTTTAGGAAATATTCCATCATATATACCCATATCCACAATATTATTGTAGGCAGTATGCGTTCCCGTTGTTGCCAGCCCTACAGCTGCAACAGCTCCTTCAGGGTTATTCACCGATCCCATTTTAACAAACTCTTCACTCTGTGAATTTCCATTATCAAAATCACCTGTACCACAGGTCATAACTGTTGCAAAGGGTGTCTCATATCCATTATTATATTGATTACTGGGGCTGGTACCGGTATCACCATAGATCCCACGATAATTATAATAGAGAATGCCATCCTGAAATTGGTCAATGATCCAATTAGATAATCCTGCACCATCATAGTCTGTTTCAACCCCTGTCATCCCATGATTAATCATAATATTTTCGATATACTGACTAGTAAAAATAGTTGAATTGCCTGATTGTGTTGGATCTCCAACTAATGCTGCACTCATAAACCAATCATCATTTACATAAAGTGCTTTCTCATACTGTATGGTTTTATTAATTACATTTTCCATAACACTTTGGCCCTGACCTGAAATGCGCCCCACAAAAATATCAGAAATAAGATCGTTTCCTTCCAGCTGAGTATAATCAAAATCAGTAGCACCATTATAATAATTCCAACCTCCTGTTCCCCAATCCTGATAGAAACAATCTATGACATCCGTGTCACCAATGAGTCCTACAATTTCAGGCGGATTTTCCCATGCCTCATAGGCATCCTTTATATAATTCTTAATGGTATTTTCATTACCACTGGAAGCACCAATCTCAGATGTTGACACGGCATGAACTATATATCCCTGTCTGTGGCGCCAATCTAGAAGATCCTGCACATAGCTGTTATCAAGCCAACTCCCGCCGCCTATGTATAAGATGCTTGATGCTTGGTAATCATCTGGACGATCTGAATATTCAAAATTTATTATAAAATCCTTATAAAATTCATCAAAGATATGGGAGCGTTTAGGCTGGGATAAAGTATGATTGGGATTATCGCCTGTTTCAACAATCTGAATGTCAATGGATGTATATACTTCCAACTTCTTGTATTTTGGATAATATTTATAAGGGATAATATTTATACTGACAAACTCTATACCTCGTCCCTGTGATCGCTCTGATACAACCATATTTTCTTCCGGGTAAACAGTGTATGAATTATAAAAATCATTATTAATGATATTAACATTATCTACTTCCCACTTTTCCATTCCCTGGTGTGGCATGACGGCAATATCTTCAATAATATAGGAATTCAACACTTCTAATTGAAAGTCATAAGTCTTTTCTGGGTCTAATTGATAATAAGTAGTAAATTGAGGAAGTTCTGGCATGCCTACTTCAGTAATATGCCCCTGACCTATCTTTGCGAGCCTGAAATAACCGCCGTTAATATCTGTAAATTCGGGTGAATGTTGGAGGTTTATTTTACCGGTGCTAGAATGTGTAAATGCATTTTCATATGAAAATACAATGGAAATTGATATTAAGATCAATAAATAATTCTGAAATATTTGTTTCACCCCTCTCCTTAAAATTATCCGATATGGTTTAAACTAACATGTAATTTAAGAGGAGATTGTCGTCGGCAGCTAAAGGAACTTTGTTACAAGATGTAAAAATATGCAGATTATTCTGAAACTGGCACTTTCAATAATCCTTTTTGCTGGTACTTTACTTTATATTTTTCATAAAGCATTTTATGTCTATCAGATAAATCAATTTCTCTTCCTTGAATATAGGCGCGTTCAACCTGGGTTCTTATATCTAAAATATCGCCATTAGCTATAAAAAAAGTGGCATCTTTTCCGGCATCCAGAGATCCCACCCTTTCTTCCACACCTAGTATCTCTGCAGTGGAAAGCGTGATAGACCGTAATGCCTCTTCCAATGGCAATCCATAAGAAGCAGCCTTTGCAGCATGGTAAGGTAAATTTCGAATATGTGGCGTTTGAAAAGTGGACTGACTATTGGAAATACAGAATCGAACTCCTGCTTTAAATAATTGGAATGGAGTGGTAAAAGTTTGATCATAATTTTCGAACCGACGCATGGGTGTAGAGTGTGTCTGTGTATAAATGACTGGAATATCTCTTTCTTTTAAAAGAGTGGTTGTACGCCATGAATCTTTACCCCCAACCAAAACCATTTCCATATTTTGGCGATCAGTCCAATACACAGCGGCTTCAATTTGCCGAATCTCATTGGCATGAATGAATACTGGAATCTCTCCAGTCAAAACGGGCAGCATTCCCTCCAATCGCAAATCATGTTTAAAGGATGTACTCTCAGATTCTTTCAGTTTCAAATAGGCACGAGACTCTTGAATCAGATCATCAATTTGCTGAATAGATTTTAAGCGTGCATCTTTATCGGCTTTATCCTTCTTCTTACTTTGATCGGTTTTCGGTATTTTCATTGATGGCCAGAATATATGTAGCCCCACCGGATGTTTTAAGGTGGCATCTTCCCACGTCCAACCATCTAACATCATGAGTGAAGAAGTACCTGATATTCGCCCTGAACGGGGAACAACTAATGCCAATAAAATTCCATTAGAACGTGAGATGGGAATAAGTTCTGAATCTGGATTATAACTCACATTCGCTCGAACATTGGGATTAATTCTACCTACCTCTGCATAATCACGCGTTGCCCGAACCGCACCAATTTCCTGCAGACCTAAAGTTGAACCTGCAGAAATGAGCCCCGGGAAAATATGCTTTCCAGTTGCATCTATTCTCTCAATATTATACATGGCCGAAAGATTATGTCCCACTGAAATTATTTTTCCGCCATCAAATAAAATTTCTGCATTTTCCAGAACACCATGGGAAACAGTATGAATTGTAGCACCACTAATAATAATGGGATGATCTTGATTTGGTGCAGGAATCTGGTCTGAAGCAATTACTATGCAAGAAAATAAAATGACTATCAAATTAAATCTCATTGTTCCTCCAGACAATGATGGTGAATTGCAGATTTTTTATCTGAGTGATTCCGTTTTTTTCCTTTTTCATCACTTTTTTTGGATAAAATTTTCTCAACTAATTGAGACCGTAATTCTATATCTCTTTCTTTTAGTTTTTTGTCCGCATCCAAAGAAAAATATTGTATTCCATCAATCCAAGTTTGCTCACATTTAGCATTTGTAGAGAGAGGGTTATCACTCCATATCACAAAATCAGCATCTTTCCCAACTTCTAAAGAACCCACCCATTTATCAATATTTAACTGTTTGGCAGGATTTATTGTAACTAGTTTCAGGGCTTCTTCTTCAGAAAGATTTCCATATTTTACTCCCTTTGCAGCTTCTGTGTTCATCCGCCGGGCTAATTCATTTGAATCAGAATTAAATGAAACATTTACCCCTACATCTGTCATAAGCGCCCCATTGTAAGGGATGGCATCAATAACCTCATACTTATACGCCCACCAATCGGAAAATGTGGAGGCATGTGCCCCATGCTCTTTCAGACGATCTGCAACTTTATAGCCTTCTAATACATGCTGAAAAGTACCGATAGTAAATCCAAAATCTTCAGCCACTCTTGTAAGCATTAGAATTTCATCTTGTCTATAAGAATGGCAATGAATCTGCCGTTTCCCTTCCATAATTTCTACCAACGCATCGAGCTCTAAATCTTGTCTGGGGGGTACCTTTTTCTTCCATTTTTTTGGATTATCAATATAATCATTCCACTCATATTTATACTCTGTAGCGGATGTAAATGCATCCCGAAGGATCTGTTCAACACCCATTCTGGTTTGGGGATATCGAGTCATATAATCATCTCCCCAATTTGACTGTTTCACATTCTCACCTAAAGCAAATTTGATTCCGGGCATAGCATTTTTATATAACAATTTTTCTGGAGTTACTCCCCATCTCAATTTAATAACTGCATTTTGACCTCCAATAGTATTTGCTGAACCATGAAGGATATTTGCCATAGTAAGTCCTCCAGCTAATTCCCTATAAATAGCAATATCATCGCTATTTATTACATCTTGAATACGAACCTCTGCTGTGATAGACTGACTGCCTTCGTTTATAGAAAATGCTGCTGAATGAGAATGACAATCTATAAGACCAGGCGTAACATGCTTTCCAATACCATCAATTTTTACAACTCCCTTTCCTGAATTTAGACCATAACCAATTTTTTTTACTTTTCCTTTCTCAAATAAAATATCCACCCCTTCTAATATTCCCTTTTTTCCACAGGTCCAAACTGTAGTATTATGAATAAGAATATTTTTCGAATTAAACCTATTTTCCTTTTCCCAACCATAAGATCCTTCAGGAAAATAAACAGAAATATTAGATGGAGATTCCACTTCCTTTTTCTTTTTCTCTTGTTCAATACCTCCTGTTTTAAGTGCATTCCAACTCATGTGCATATCATGAGCGGTACCTTCCATCCTATTTTCTAAAATATGACCCGTAAATCTACTTGGACCAGCAGTGGAATCCAAAATTACCTGCCAGCTGATGAAATTTCCTCCAATTTTCAATTTGGACAATGTTAGTTTGGTAGTATCTCTAGTGATGGTTCCGCTATAACTATTATTATTTTTTTTCAATTCTAATTGATACCACTTTTTGCCCATAGTGACTTTCCACTCTCCTGTAATATCTATATCATATTTAGGTATAACAGGATATTCTTCTCCTCCTATCCAAACTGAAACTACCTTTGATTTATTATTAAAATAATTCCCACTTAAAATAGATAAATTGGCTAAATATCCTTTCTTTATTCTACCTAATTGATCCCCTTTACCCATTTTCTCAGCTGGAATGGTGGTGAGTGCAGCCAATGCCTTAGTTTCTGATAATCCCCGTTCTACAGAGCGATTCAGATTTTTTCGAAATTTCTTTTCTTTTAATCCATATGCAGTGAATGCAATAGGAATTCCTTCTTCAAATAATAATGCCGGATTATTTGCTGCCATGTCCCAATGTTTTAGTTCAGAGGTACTATAACTCAGCTCTTCATAGGGGTCCGCAATATCTGGCATAGTGGGAAAATCAAGTGGTAAAATAATAAAAGGGTTTATCTTTGCAATTGTTGAAATACGCCGATACTCATAGCCACTTCCCCTAATCCAACTATTTAAGTGAAACTCATTACTTATATTTAAAGAGCGTAAAGTAGAAAGTTCATGATTGGTCTCAAAAATAAATGGCCTATTTTTATGAATCCACGAGCTGAGAATATCCAAATCTTTATTGTTTTTTATAGGTGGGTTATCCTGTGGAAATTGGCTGGTTTTTTCAATAGCTTTGCCATACCAGTTTGCATCCAAAAAAGTTTGACGCAAAAGCGCAACTACTCCAAGAAGAGAATTAGGATAATCATCACTACCCCAGCCATCAACCTCATAGGCTATGTCCTGACCAACACCAGATTCTAGTACTGTACCCTCATTATTCAGTTGGACTAACGCAGTCTGACCTTGAAATATTCCTGAATCGGGTACAATGTGGGCTGTTGTGAAGCCTATTTTACGTAGAGATTCTATTTTTTTCTTTTGGGGCTCATATTGTCCAGATAAATTTCGCCGAGCATTTACTTTATGATTCCAGTGGGCATCATGTGGAATGATTTTTTCGGTCTGAGCAGAAATTTCCACCCAGCTATCTATGAATCCGGAATAAATGGTTTTTCCTGACATGTCCAAAGCTGTGGCATCTTTAGGAATTCGGATATCCCTACCCACATTTTCAATGAGACCATCCCGAATAAGAATAGTTGCATCGTCCAAAATTGAACCTGGTTCAATGTAAACCTTGGCATGGGTCAACGCCCATACACCAGGTTTATTTTCACGCAAACCGTTTGCAGGTTCTATTTCCCCAAATAGGGTAGCCGAAAGGCAGAAAGCTAAATAAAGTAAATTTTTCAGTTATTTGTTAAATTAAATTATTAAGGTAATGGGGGAAAAATATAAAAGCAAAAAGTGGTATAAATCTAATGGAAAATAGTTTGGTTACATTACTGCTTCCAATGATTCTGCTTCCACCCATACCCCATCTGCTTTCATGAGGTCAATGAGGGCATCCACAGCTACTTCCATGGGCAAGCTTGACTGTATTACCTCTTGACCACGGTACAGGCTGATTTTGCCTACACCCGTACCCACATAACCATAGTCTGCATCGGCCATCTCACCTGGTCCGTTTACAATGCAACCCATAATGCCAATTTTTACTCCTTTTAAATGGCTGGTCCGCTCCCGAACCATGGCAGTGGTTTCCTGCAAGTCAAATAGAGTACGCCCGCAGGATGGGCAGGAAATATATTCTGTTTTAGATATGCGGGTACGAGACGCCTGAAGAATCCCAAATGCAGTCTGGTTAACTTGTTTAGATGTACCACAATGTTCGGAAGCTAGAAACACGCCGTCTCCAAATCCATCTATCAATAAAGATCCTAAATCCGTTGCTGAATAAAGCTGCATATCTTCTATAGGGAGATTTCTATAATAGCGTCCAATAATTACCGGCGCAGTGCATTCCTGGGCTAATAGCTTACTAAATATCTGCCGTTGTTCCGCCATTCCATGCTCATTATAGGTATCTATGAGTAACACTGTGGTTGGATCCTTTTTTATTTTTTCAATTAACTTATAAGAAAGATCCGTTAAAGTGAGATATATAAAATTTAGCTCTGGATGAAAATCCTCACCATTTAAATATTCTTCAGGATTTATTTGAGGATAATGCTGCTTCGTGTGTGTTTCTTTCCATATTGAATAGTCTTGCACTACTCCCAATGTCCCAGGTAATTCAAAATTAATTTCCATTGTATTAATAAATATGTAATCACAGGCAAAATCACCAATCCCCCATTTATCTTCAGATTCAAAATATTGGTAACCTAATTGAAATAGAGTTTCAGTATTAATTTTTGATTCCAACGATAAATCAGCCATTACCCGGGGGACATTTTCACCGCCTATATTGAGAACGGTGCGGGTTGTTCTAGGTTTATATTCAAAAGGATTTAATTCAAAATGAGTATTAGTAGCAATCTTTCCATGCTCCTCTCTATAAGCATAGCGATCAACCAGAGTTTTTGCCACGGGTATTTCATACTCCGGTTCTTCCGTTAAAGAGACTCGAATAGTATCGCCTATTCCATCTTCTAAAAGTGTTCCAATACCCACAGCTGACTTTATGCGGCCATCCTCTCCTTCGCCAGCCTCAGTAACACCCAGATGAAGGGGGTAATTCATTCCTTCAGCATCCATCTTGTTTACCAACAGACGGTATGCATGAACCATGACCCTCGTATTACTAGATTTCATAGATAACACAATTTGATGATAATTATACTCTTCACAAATTCGTAAAAATTCCATGGCAGACTCAACCATGCCTAAAGGTGTATCCCCATATCGGCTGAGAATTCTGTCAGACAAAGAACCGTGATTGGAACCAACGCGCATAGCACAGCCTTCCTCTTTGCACACTTTTATAAGGGGAGCAAAGCGATCATGAATACGTTCCAATTCATTGTTATAGGATTGATCAGTATATTCAATTTCCTGAAATCTCTTTCGATCCACAAAATTTCCGGGATTAATACGAACTTTCTCAACATGACGAGCAGCTTCTATAGCTGCATTAGGCGTAAAATGAATATCAGCAATGATAGGAGTGGTATAACCCTGCTGTTTAAGCTTCTGTTTAATGTTGGCTAAGTTTTTGGCTTCCTTTATACTAGGGGCTGTAATACGCACATATTCGCTACCGGCTTCAA
>JASMKZ010000110.1 GCA_030748955.1 Fidelibacterota bacterium
GTATGGGTTGGAATAAAAGGGGCGCACACATTGTTACGCTATTTTTTGATATTTAGGCTGGTGGGGTGTAATATTGCTTATATGAAGAGATTCTTACTCTTATTTATTATAACATCATTCGCATTTGCCACAACAATCAATGTGCCAGCAGATTCTACCACTATTCAAGGCGGTATTAATGGCGCCAGCACCGGGGATACAGTTTTGGTTGCGGCAGGTACCTATATGGAGAACATAATTTTCCCCGGGACGAATATTGTAGTAATGTCTTCCCAAGGTGCAGATTCAACAATTATTGATGGGAACCAAAACGGAAGTGTGGTAACCATTCATACTTCAGAGGATACGACCACTGTTCTTTCAGGATTTACTATAACAAATGGTAATTCAAATAATGGAGGTGGTATTATTTGTGGCTTCAATTCAAGTCCAACATTAAAGAATTTGATAATTCGTAATAACTCTGCATCAGGATATGGGGGAGGGATTTATTGCCAATGGGAGAGTAATCCAATTGTGAAAAATGTCATAATATCAAATAATAATGTAGCTAATAACAATGGTGGTGGTGGAATATCGGCGTTTGGTACTTCAAATGGAAGTTCTAATCCAACCCTAATAAATGTGATAATTACATCCAATAGTGGTTATGGTTTAGATCTTTATCACTCTAACTCTGTTATTAAGAATACAGTTATTTACTATAATGGGAGCGGGTCGATATTCCCATCGACTACCAATTCTCTTAATGTGTCATATTCTGACATAGAAGGAGGGCATAGCGGGACAGGTAATATTAATGAACCTCCTCTCTTTTGTGATCTACCCGAAGGTAATTTATCGCTTGCCGCAAACTCACCATGCATAGGAACAGGGGAAAATGGAACAAATATGGGAAATCTTGAAATAGGGTGTGACTCAATCTTCACCTCATTATTAATTAATGAAATTATGCAAAATCCCTATGCTGTCAGTGATGAGAATGGAGAATGGTTTGAAATCTATAATGATGGCGAAGCTCCAATCAATTTGGAAGGATGGATAATAGCAGATAAGGATGATGATACAACAGTAATTGCTGAAAGTTATTTATCCCATCCCGGTTCATATTCTATAATTGGTATAGATGCAAACGAATCAGTTAATG
>JASMKZ010000111.1 GCA_030748955.1 Fidelibacterota bacterium
ACAAAGGAATGGCCCGTAATGCTAACATTCGTTAAGCCTAGGTTTTGGATGATGGTCGTGCTATTGCTGTCAACGCCGATGCGCCCAAACAACCCAATTCTACTACTTGTCGAGCGATTGATAAATAAACTGTCAATGGTATGCCCGTTACCGTCATACGAACCGGTGAACTTGATGGAATTATTGCCCAGAGGTGTAAAACCCTGTCCGTCATCCCAAGCGCTAGTAGAAGAAGCATCAATATTAGAAGTTTGGACATAATATTTATCCCATTCACCTGAATTTTCCGTCATCCAGTAAAGATTATTTAGAGTACCTAACAAGTAGGGATCATTTTCTGTTCCAGAACCACTGGGTTGTTCGCCAGGCTGAGCTAACAGACTGGCACTCATTACCATCAAAAAAAATAAAATAAAATTTTTATTTCCCTTCAAAATATCCTTCATATTGTTTTTGGATAATTCCCTTTTCCTTCCAAAATCTACCCATCCTCCCACAAACAAAAAACCCCGGGTGAACGGGACTGATATCACTTCAATAATACCATCTTATTAGTCTGCCTAAACTCACCAGCCTGTATCTGATATAAATAGATACCAGCACTCACTGGTTTACCGTAGTCATTTGTAGCATTCCAGATAACTGATCTGTAACCAGCATCTAATGTAAGGACTGATAGTCCTAAATGTCTATAAACAAAAAACCCCACGAATGTGGGGTTTGGGAGGAATAGTACTAATGTAATATATATTTGTCAATATGTAATATATTTCTTACATTATAATTATTAATTAATTAAAAAAGGATGTGTTAAATGAAATTTCTGAATAATTATTCAAATAGAGAATTGAATATCTGGGCAGAGTTAATATTAGATATACTAGTGTCATTTTATTTTTTCCCTAAAATATTTCCTTTAATAATTGATGGTCAGTTATATAGTGAAGCATTAGTTGGTATAATCGTGAATTCAATTATAATTGCTATCATTTACTCAATAGTTGTTTTTGGAGCTATTAACGCCCTTACAAAAAGGGAAGAAAAAGATGAACGGGATTATATTTACGAATTAAAAAGCTATAGAATAAGTTATTATCTCTCTCATGGGGGTATTCTCGGCATAATATGCTTAATT
>JASMKZ010000112.1 GCA_030748955.1 Fidelibacterota bacterium
AGCTTGTTTGTTCGTTTTATTTAGAGTCAAAACATAGTTGAATAGTGTTTCCCCGGTTTCATAATCCCCAACACTTATAGCTGCAATCCCCAGGAAATTATGAGCATCAATAATTGCTGTCACCGTCTCTTCCGATACATTGTCCCCGGATAATAATTTGTCTTTGCGAGCTACAACAGATTCAGGATCAGATTCTGCAAGTTCAGTAATTGTTGGGGCACAACCGGTAATAAACACCAGTATTATATAAATGTATAAATGTTTCAATTATGCCTGTGTCTTAATCTGTAAACTAGAACAAACTTTTGTCATTACAATTTATGCATCTAGTTTATAATGGTTCAATTTACCAAAGCCATATATAAGTAACCGAGCGATTCCTGGTTCCAAAATGAGGGTCTTTCGGGAGAGCACAAGCAGAGCGCATATCAACACTGTCTTGATGAAACATATCATAATCTTCGCCATGGATAACCGCTCGGAAACGCCCTTGTTGTTCAACGCACCAATTGCGTACTGCGTTGCGCAGTGTACCTTGGCCATGCCCATGAATAATTTTTAATGCCTGAACTTCACCTCCATGCAGGGCAGTGCTCACTTCTGTTTCCAAGACAGAAATAGCACTATCCAGTTTATATTTCTGATGTCCAATATCTATAGTTTTTAGCATAATATTTTCACCTCAAGTTTACACTTGTTCGCCCTAATTTTACCCCTAATTCAAAGGACGATGATGAAAGAAATTACATTAGGAAGAACAGGTGTTATTGTGTCGGCTATTAGTCTCGGCACATGGTCATACGGTGGCAAAAACATCACGGGGACTACGCCTGTTGGTTGGGCTGGACAAACGGATGCCCAATCTAAAAAAGCCTTGGTGAAATGTTGGGAATCCGGAATTAACCATTGGGATACAGCTGATGTGTATGGCGACGGTCGCTCGGAAAAAGTTATTGGATCTATGTGGAAAACTGTTCCGCGAAATGAAATTTTCCTAGCTACAAAAGTAGGGTGGGATCAGGGACCTAATAATTATTGGTATAATCCAGATCATATGCGCAAAAATATGATGCGCTCCCTGAAAAACCTACAAACGGATTTTGTTG
>JASMKZ010000113.1 GCA_030748955.1 Fidelibacterota bacterium
ATAGAAATTAAAAAAGAATATCGTGGTAAAGGGTATGGTCGTGAATCTATGAAGTTATTAGAATCAAAAGTTAAAAAGCTTAATTTAGATGTAATCGGTTTACATGTCTTTTTACATAATGAAATAGCTTATTCCTTATATAGTAAAATTGGCTATCATGAAATTAAACGTGATAAAACAGGTGTCATCATGAAAAAACATTTAGAGATAACACCCTAACCCCCTATGATTCGCAGGCTAATTATATTATTACTTATTGTTGGGTGACTTGCCGAAATTTCGGCAAACCATATTAAGTTTACATATCTAATCAAGGACTAAATAAGGAAATAAAACAAGGAGAATTAAATGATACATTCAACAACGCCAACACTTGAAGGTAAAACTATCTCACAATATTTAGGAGTAGTGACAGGCGAAGCAATATTAGGAGCAAATATTATTAAAGATGTTTTTGCAGGAATCACGGATATTGTAGGTGGTAGGGCTGCAGCATACGAAAAAGAATTACAAAAAGCTCGAGTTATAACATTTGAAGAAATGGATGAACAAGCGAGAAATTTAGGTGCAAATGCAATAGTAGGTATTGACTTAGATTATGAAGAAGTAAGAAATATGTTGATGGTTACTGTTAGTGGGACTGCAGTAGTTATTGATTAATTTCTATAACACTTAACCCCCTATGATTCGCAGGCTAATTATATTATTACTTATTGTTGTTGACTTGCAGTCAACTTAGATTGGTGTGATAAGTGATTAGGATCAAAAATTAGTATTTACAAGCCTTCTAATTTTACCATGTAAGATAAACGAGCGACCGCTCATCCTACATCTTGCGATTGGCTTTGATGATTAACTCCCTCAGAAATGAGGGAGTTTTTATTTCTCCATAAAATAGTGACTACCATCAAAATATTATTTTCAGAATGTCTATAAATTTTAGTAGATATTTGATAACTGCCATTATCAATTATCTCCTTATTGAAAGGGAGGCACTACTAGGAGTAGGGGTGCTTCCCTTTTTTTATTTCCCTCTTATATCCTAAAAAGTCCCAAACGAGCCTACTTTAGCCATACAATAGTCA
>JASMKZ010000114.1 GCA_030748955.1 Fidelibacterota bacterium
AAGTAGGTCCTTGTGATGGTATATGCCCTACATATTATTATAATCAGAATACTAATCAATGTGAAGAATTTATAACTGGTTGCTGTGGTGTAGAAGCGTTTGATTCAATGCAAAGCTGTATTGATGCTTGTCAATAATACTCACTAAATCTACTTCTCCAATTCTTCCTTCCTAACCCAGTTAGCATATATCTCAGTAGTAAATAATCCAATGTTCATTCTCATGAATGGCTGTAATTTATCTAATTAAATAAGGAATAGAAATGAAAAATAAAAAAGTATGTTGTTATTTAGCAGGTGCTTGTGATTTAGTCTGTTTTGTCTTTGGCTCATATTTATTTAGTTTAGCTTTAATTGGTAAAACTTGTACAGCAGTAGCATGTAGTGCATGCTGTGGATGTTTAACTAGTTTAGGGCTTCCTCTGATTGCATTAGGATTTGTAATTAGATCTTGGTGTGGAAAATGCTGTGCATCTGATTGCTGTGATTCAAACTCTGAATCTTAAAGAAAAAATAAATAATTATTAACTATAACAGCATCCTGCTTTGGGAGCAGGGGGTCGCAGGTTCGAATCCTGCCACCTCGACATTGAATGATGATAATAAATCCCCTCCTAAAAAAAGGGGATTTTTATTATCTGTTAATTTGTTCAAATCTAATCATAAATAATCATAAGTATCCATAGTTCCACAATGAAAACTTCCACAAGCACTTAAAAACTTCCACAACATTTGATATTATTGTCCAATTTTCAACCAAAACCAACCCCCCTAGGGGTTAAAACGAAGGGGGTGGGTAACGATATATAAGAGGTACACACATTCTAATATATTTTTTTGAAATTTTGGGAGCAGGGGGTCGCAGGTTCGAATCCTGCCACCTCGACTTAAGATTAGAAAGCCTCTTTTATAGAGGCTTTTTTATTATTAAAATATATTATGAATTTCCCAATCTATTTGCCCTTAATAGTAATACCTGCAAGATATTTTATAATTGCTGGGGTATTTTATTTGATTTTTTATATTCTTTTTAAGAATAATTTTATTCAACTAAAAATTCAAAATAATTTTCCTAACTCTAAAATGCTTAT
>JASMKZ010000115.1 GCA_030748955.1 Fidelibacterota bacterium
TCTTTCTGATAACGGCAATCTTGTATGTAATCGGTGTAATGCTGTTTGCTTCACTAATTCGTGAATATGAGGATAGTAAGAAAATAAAATCAAGTGAAATGCTTCCATTGACCGATGAATTAACCATGGATTAATGCTCATGGTGGTCTGTTAGTTTTTGTGGTTATCGGATCCTTAAAAACTTTGGTATGTAATTATATTTTATTCTACAACATCAAGCCCCGGTCACCCGGGGTTTTTTGTTTGTGGTATGATGGATAGATTTGGATATGAGTTCCATGGAAACGATATAAAACATAATAATTATATAGAATAAATGAATACAAAATCATTAATGACCTTAAGCGCGATAATATTAGCTCTGATAGGAATTAGCCTAATATTTTTGCCAAAAGAAATATTAGATTATTTTGAATTGAGTGTATCAGACACTCTTGAATTATTAATGCAAATTATTGGATCTTTCTACTTTGCTTTTGCAATGCTTAATTGGATGTCTAAAGGAAGTATTATCGGTGGAATTTATAATCGTCCGATAGCTATGGCTAATTGGACACATTTTGTCATTGCTGGACTTGCCTTAATTAAAGGAGTTTTGGCTAATCCAAGTCTCTCATACGTAATTTGGTCAATCGCAATTATTTATTCAATTTTTGCAATATTATTTGGAATTGTGGCATTCAAACATCCTGTTAGTGAAAACAAAAGAGATAATCAGACTTCAAGCGAAGAAGAAGAGTAGCCCCACATTCGTGGGGTTTTTTGTTTGTGTGGGTAGTGCTAGATTTGGATCATGATGAATAGTCTCGTACAATTTAGATAACCTGTTATTGCTATGGCATTTAACAGAGAAAGGAAAGAGATGACAATGAATAGGATAAAGAAATTGTTTATTCTGTCGGTAGTTACCGTGGCATTATCACTAAGTTTGGCGAATTGCGGCAAAAAAACTGAAAAGCCAGCGGTTAAAGAATCTGCTAAGGAGACAAAGCCGAATGAGCATCCAACGAATGAACATCCAACGAATGAACATCCAACGAATGAGCATCCAACGAATGAGCATCCAACGAATGAGTAAACATCC
>JASMKZ010000116.1 GCA_030748955.1 Fidelibacterota bacterium
CGATGTGCATATCATCAAAAAGGCCAAGCTCTCCTTCCCATCCCTGGCCGTATTTGGAAACATGTGCAGCTGCAGTTGTAATGATTCCAAAACACCCTTTAGCACGACGAGTTAGCCACCTTATCTCCTTATCAGAAAGAGTACCATCAGA
Organism: Fidelibacterota bacterium; assembly: GCA_030748955.1. Taxonomy (GTDB): domain Bacteria; phylum Fidelibacterota; class Marinisomatia; order SCGC-AAA003-L08; family D37C17; genus D37C17. The sequence continues at coordinate 152 of JASMKZ010000116.1, forward strand.
ATGACTCTGTTTATTTGTCATTGCAGCAAGCACAGCACGGTTGCGTGTACTGTGGCCTGTACGATTAAAAGTAAATGAATCGGAAGGATTTGGCTGTTTATGTTGTACCATCCCTAAATCTACCCATCATCCCACAAACAAAAAACCCCGCTACTGGACGTGGATTAATATTTAATCAAACTTTTTATCAAATAGAATAGAACATCCAAGAAGTTGACATTAAAGGATGGCTAAAGTATTTTGGATATATGGGTGATTCAATTAAATAAACTAAATGGAGAGTATATTATGGCTTTAACATTATCCTTAGTATTTCGAGTTATGGGAGTTTTCATGGGTATGTGGGGCGTGGGAATGTGGTTGGCCCCGGAGACATTGACTGGGAATTGGGACTGGGAACTAACAAATGATATGTCTACCATGATGCAATTTATGGGCACCATAATGATTGCTGTTGGCGTTATTCACTGGCAGATGCCGACTTGGGCTGGAGACAACCTAAAAATAGCAGGCATGACATTTGCCATCATTCACACGGTTTTTTTGGTTTTAAACATTTATGAAATGGCTGTCGACAACGTTCCATCTAATGCAATGAATATTGGGGGCCTTATCCCCGCAGTGATTCTTACGAGTCTTTTTTACCTAAAATCTCGCTAATGTGCCCAGTCCTAAATGTCTAGAAACAAAAAACCCCACGAATGTGGGGCTTCTTTCCTAGAATATTTTTGCAGAATTTGAGTTTAAACGATATTCATAAAAATCACTACTTGTGAGGATAATCTTTGATGTGTCAAGTTCTACTCCTTTTTCTAATGCTAAATGATGCTTCCAGTTTTTTGCTTGTTTTTCAGACAATTCTAGTTTGGTAAAAATCCCTTCTGCAATAATATTTTTTCCTTT
>JASMKZ010000117.1 GCA_030748955.1 Fidelibacterota bacterium
AATGATTTTGTAATCGGAAATATCATCGATAATCAGAATCAAATGTTTTTAGTGGATTTTGATTATAGTGGCAATAATGACCCCTGTTTTGAACTTGGCAATTTAATTGTTGAGATGAACTATAATCACAACCAAGTCAACGAGCTGATTAAAAGGTATTATGGAGAAATTCAAGAAAATATAATTTCAAGAGTATATCTGCAAGGTATAGCCAGTGATATAGGATGGTCTTTGTGGGGTTATGTACAAGCCAAAGTTTCTAACCTGAATTATGATTTTAATCAATACGCAATAAACCGCATGGAAAGAGTAATGAATAAAATGGACTCGGCTGACTATGAATTATGGCTAAAAAATATTTGAATATATATATCAAGCCCCGGTCACCCGGGCTTTTTTGTTTGTGGGAGGATGGGTAGATTTGGTTATGGGTAGATATATATCCTTCCTACTATTTATTGGGTTGGTTTGGGGGCAAAGCGATAAACCTTTGTCTGTTAATAGTCTTTCATGGCTTACTGGTTCTTGGCAAGGACCAATTGAAGGGAATATATTAGAAGAAACCTGGCTACCACCTCGTGCAGGCACTATAGTTGCCTTGGTACGTTTAACCAATGAGTCTAGCACCAAATTTGTAGAAATAATTCATATAGAAGAAGTCAATGGTACACTTGAACTCCAATTACAACTCTTTGATAACTCTTTGTCGCCAGAGAATCCTGAAGCATACCATTTTGAATTAACAAAAATGGAAGAAAATTACATATCTTTCAAAGGCATTAGTCCAGGTGCACATCGGACTCTGAGTTACGAACGACCAGAAAAAGATATATTCTATATTCGCTTTCAACCGCATGAAGGCGAAGCAATGGAGATTCGATTAACACCCGTAAAATATTAGTCCACAGTGATATTTAAACATCAAGCCCCGGTCACCCGGGCTTTTTTGTTTGTGGGAGGATGGGTAGATTCAATAATGAAGAATTTTAATTGCTCATTATTGTATTGATGAATAAGAAACAAAAAACATTTTCTTTACAATGGGGT
>JASMKZ010000118.1:0-231 GCA_030748955.1 Fidelibacterota bacterium
TTACATAGTTATGATTGGCTCTATTCTTATTTGAAAGAACATCTGCAAGTAGAATAAGGGTAAAAGCAATACTAATCCAATACTCCCCTATTAAAATCATAACAATAACACCGATAGTCATAACTCCTAAAAAAATATTTCTTAACATTGGGCTTGCTGGTTTTTTTAACCAATTCATATACAAATCTACCCACCATCCCACCAACAAAAAACTCCGCTACTGGGCGGGGC
>JASMKZ010000118.1:241-1029 GCA_030748955.1 Fidelibacterota bacterium
TACAAATCTACCCACCATCCCACCAACAAAAAACCCCGGGTGACCGGGGCTTGATTTAATTATTTATGAGTTAGTTTTTTGAAATAATTGAAAATTGAAAGTAACATGTCATTTCTGGCTAATAATCGGCTACCACATTTTGGGCATGTTGATAATAGGGTGACGTACTCAGTCAGTTTAGTCCTCTTCCAGCTATGAGAACATGATAGGCACTTCATTTTTACTCCTTTTCCTACCACAATCTACCCATCATCCCACAAACAAAAAACCCCGGGTGACCGGGGCTATTTGAGCCGGAGGCGTTTCATTTAATCAATCAATGGCTTCTGAAGATTGATTTACTGCATCAGAAAAATAAAATTTAATTTTAAGCTTTCCATCTACTCTAACCATATAAGCACTTTCAAGCCATTCGAAATTAAGTAGTGTTTTTTTACCTTCATTTAGAGTTACAAATCTTCCTTTATTTTTAAAATATGCATGAGCAGATTCCTTATCAATAGAAATTTTCATGTCACTTAATTCCCAATCATCTTCTATTGTTCCAAAAGAACTTGCAAAATCGAGAAACTCCGAAGCATTGAATTTCTTGCCCATTTCATATAATAGATAATCATCTGTTACATAATTATAGAAATTGTTTTTGTCACTGCTTTCAACAGAAAAAGAATCAAACATTCCTAGAATTGTATCTTTTACATCCTGTTCCGTTATTTCTTGATAAGAGCTGCAACCGCATAATAGAAAGGTTATTGATACTATAATTATTTTTTTCATTTTATTCTCCT
>JASMKZ010000119.1 GCA_030748955.1 Fidelibacterota bacterium
TATGAAAAGATGGTAAATTGGTCAATTTAGCCACTTTTAGGTACATTACCGCCCGTTATTAACCGTCGCTTAGGATAGCTGTTCCCATCATAGAATTCTAAAATAGCTTCGTTTGCCAATTGGTCAGCTTTTTCGTTTCCTGGATGACCAGAATGACCTCTTACCCATTTCCACTCAATACTATAATTTTGAACTAATTCATCTAACTCTTGCCATAAATCTTTATTTTTTACTGGCTTTTTAGCGGCAGTTTTCCATCCATTATTTTTCCAATTAACAATCCATTGATTAATTCCATTTTTAACATACTTTGAATCGGTGATAATTTCAATTTTTGCATCTTCTTTTATCGATTTAAGTCCTTCTATAACAGCAATTAATTCCATCCTATTGTTTGTTGTTTGCGATTGAAATCCTTTTAATTCATTTGATGTTTTGGAATATTTTATTAATACACCCCACCCACCTATACCAGGATTACCTTTACATGCTCCATCTGTGAATATCTGTATTTTATTTTTATCAAGCATAGAACAATCTACCCATCCTCCCACAAACAAAAAACCCCGGGTGGCCGAGGTTTTGTTGGCTAAATGGGTATAAGGATATCAAGTTAGTAAAAATATTATTCAATAAAAACGCCTTTTGCTTCACTACTACCTCCCCCTATTACATCCTTCAGGTAGTTAAGTTCGCCATTAAGCCAATAGCAGGCACTCTCACCAGTTGGTCCTCCGGTCGCCATTCCCACCACAACAACATTCCCATCAGTAACTCGAATATCATTAGCCTGCCCTGTTCCAAAATTCCCATCATGTGGGCCTCCTTCAAGGTCATGAACTTTATTGTTTTTCCAGTAACGAGGAAATGTACCCCCAGTATAGTCATCATTGATGTCTCCAATCCAATCCGTGTATCCAGCAACATAAATATCTTCTCCATCGATTGTAATACCATAAGAACCAGTTTTCCAAAGATTTATGTCCGAAGTTCCGTTGGGTAAGTCTGTTCT
>JASMKZ010000011.1 GCA_030748955.1 Fidelibacterota bacterium
TATATCTTTCTTCAGATTCCCATACGTGTTCCTTTGGACTTCTACCTTCAATATAAATGGAATCATTATCTCGCATCCAAATACCTTCGGTTCCCTGCACCCTGAAATTTAAACTATATGGTCGGGGAGAATTGGTATCATGACTGAGCATGATAGTCTGCCCATTAGCACATTTTATCACCGTAGTCACAATGTCCCCCAACTTAAATTCTACTTCTGCATTGGGATGAGATTTACCACCAAGTTTTACAATATAATTATGCAACCCTCTGCTTTGAGTGGCTGTAGAGGTTAAATATACCATTCTATTGCCCCTATTAATATCCAACATGGTACTTACAGGTCCCAAGCCATGGGTTGGATATAAATCTCCGTTTCTATCTATAGAATGTTGAGTGCGCCACTCTGATTCCGAATACCCCTTTTTACCAAATTCAACACCGCCCCCATAAGGCTGCACCCCATCATTAAATTTTACATGGCGTAAATCATGTTGATATCCACCCTGACAATGCAGTAACTCACCAAACAAGCCCTGCCGTACCATATTCAGAACCGCAATCACATCCCGGCGGTAACATACATTTTCCATGATCATGCAGAACTTTCCGGTTTTTTCAGATGTATCAACCAAGTTCCAGCAGTCATCAACTGTGATAGCAGCTGGGACTTCTGTTCCCACATTTACTCCGGCGTTCATAGCCTCCAAAGACATCTGTGCATGCCATTCCCAGGGAGTAGCAATATAGACACCATCCAATTTTTCATTAACCAGCATATTACGAAAATCTTCATCTCCATTTTTGTATACTTTGGGTTCAGGCTTACCAGCATCTTTCAATATTTTCAGAGCTGATTGAATCATTTCCTCGTCAATATCGCAAATAGAAACAATATCTACTTCAGGATATTTTGCCATCAACCACAATACCCATTGACCACGTAATCCCGTGCCAATAACTCCTATATTGACTCGCTTTTTTGATGTGAGTTTACTGAATGCTACATTTGGCAAAATGGTTGCCCCTAATCCTGCAAGTGTTGAAGTTTGAATGAATTTTTTACGCTTCATAATTCTCCCTAATTTCCATGGAGAAAAAATACCAGCTTTAGATGGAGGTATAGAAGAATCATTTTATTTATTACTTGTTGTCGTCAAGTTAATTTTATTATACAGTCGTTTTCACTCCAAATCTTGTGTAAATTACAGCAGGAATTTTACATCAATTTTTATAACTAAATTTCGGAATTCTATATGTCAGACCAATCAAAATTAATATGGTTTAATGGGAAAATTGTACCTTGGGAAGAAGCACAAATTCACGTAATGTCACACGTTCTGCATTATGGCAGTGGTGTTTTTGAAGGAATCAAATGCTATAGTACACAGAATGGTCCTGTAATTTTCAGGTTGGATGATCATATAAAACGACTATTTGAATCGGGAGAAAAATATGGTATAATTATTCCTTATTCTGTAGATGAATTAATCAAAGCTTGCTTGGAAATTGTAAAGTTGAACGGTTATGAGAATTGCTATATTCGGCCCATTGCATTTTATGGCTATGACACCTTAGGCGTCCATCCAAAGGAATGTCCGGTAGAAGTAGCGGTAGCCAGCTTTTTCTGGGGTGCATATTTAGGAGAAGATGGATTGGCCAACGGTGTTAATATCACTGTTTCTCCGTGGAAAAGGTTATCTTTGGAATCTTTCCCTTCTTCTACAAAAGCTTCTGGTCAATATTTAAATTCAATGCTTGCTGTTCAGGATGCCCGCAAAAGAGGATATGATGAAGCGTTATTGTTAAATCAAGATGGATTTGTTGCTGAAGGTTCCGGGCAAAACATATTTATTGTAAAAGATAATAAAGTTATTACAAATGGGGAAAATGCTTCCATTCTCATGGGGATTACCCGAGAAACAATCATTCAGCTATGCCATGATTTAGAAATTGATATTCAAATTATGGATATTACACATGAAATGCTTTTAAATGCTGATGAAGCCTTCTTTACAGGAACCGCCTCTGAAATAACCCCCATCAGCTCAGTAGATGATTCATCTATAGGCAATGGGAAACCAGGAGAAATAACCCTGAAATTGAAGAATTTATATTTGGATATTATTCATGGTAAAATGAGTCAATATACCCATTGGCTCTCGCCTATTCAATGCACCAACGATTTAACTCCTTCTGTTGCCGAATAAACTTATTCAAAAAGAAATTATTTAAATTCCCCTGCTCATTCTTGAGTTAAAAATAGTAATTCTATGGTTTGATTTAATCGTGAAAAAGTAGATCTACGCCTCGAACACATCCGTTTTCCAAATATCAAAACCAAAATCACCAACAGGATCCACCTGTTCACTTGGAATGGATTCCACAAATTTCTGTAATCGTTTATGATGACGAACTACTTCTCCAATTATAATAACAGCTGGAGTTTTTATAGATTCTCCTTTTAATGCTTTTTCAACTTTTTCCAACGTTGATACAAATATCGCTTGAGAAACCATAGTTCCATTCTGGACAATTGCCAAGGGAGTTGAACCTAGCTTTCCGTTCTTAATAAGGGTAGCTGCAATTTTACTGATATTTTTTACACCCATGTAAAAAACTAGCGTTGAGTCCAAATCTGCCAATGCTTTCCAATTATGCCGTCCATTTTTCTCACATTGGTGTCCAGTAATGAGTGTTGTACTCTGTGCTTCATTTCGAGAGGTTAATGGAATACCGAACCCTGCCGCAGCACCTAATCCGGCGGTAATACCTGCAATAACTTCAAACGTAATACCTGCTTTTTTCAATGCTTCCACTTCTTCAGCACCTCTGCCAAATATGAAGGGGTCACCCCCCTTTAATCGTACTACTATTTTACCTTTGTTGGCTTCTTCAGTTAATAGGCTCTGAATGGTATCTTGACTTACAGAATGTTTTCCTTCACGTTTACCTACAAATATCTTTTCTGCATTAGTATTAATCTCGAATACTAAATGAGGATGAACCAACGCATCATGTAAAATCACATCTGCACATTGGATAGCATGTAACCCTTTAACCGTGATAAGTTCAGGATCTCCTGGGCCGGCACCAACTATAAAGACTTTCCCACGTTGAACCTGTTTTTGAATGAATTTATTTTGAGAATCTTTTACTAATTCTTCCATTACCAGCTGTTTCTCTGAGTAGGACAATATTGAATTGATTATTTTTTCCCTCTGTAAGGCTAATTTTCCCAATGCCTTACCCCACATCCCTTTAGATGTATTAGAAATATGATCCCTGATATATTTACCAAATGATGGGCATTTACCATTAGTAGAAATGGCTACTTTTACATCCCCATCCTGAAAAACAGAACCCATATAAAAAGTACATAGCGATGGCTGATCAACAACATTTACCGGTATGCCATCTTTCTGGGAGTCCTCATATATTTGTCGGTTCACATTATCATCATCTGTTGCAGCAATTATTAATTTATAACCTTTCACATCATTTTCTCGATAAACAGCTTTCTCAATTGTAATTGGAAGAGACTTTAAATCGTCTGATATTTCAAGTGCTTTAACCGTTACATCTGCTTTACTTTCCAGCAGTTGTTTAATTTTCTGCCCCGCTATCTTTCCTCCACCAACTACCAGACAGGGCTGATTTTCCAGTTTAACAAAAATGGGTAAAAGTCTATTCATTTAATTTGCCTTAGTTTTTGTTTCATTTGAACTTATTGTGGTTGATTTATGTAATCCACATTCAATTTTATTTGTTCCTTTCCAGCGTCCGGAACGGTCATCAGCTCCGGCACATACAGGGCTGGTACACTGCTTGCAGCCTATACTGGGGTAATTTCGATCATGGAGAGTGTTGTAGGGCAGATTGTTTGCTTTAATATAGCTCCAGACTTCATCATGGGTCCATTCAATGAGGGGATTAATTTTAATCACTTCAAATCTTGATTCGAACTCGATAAGATCAGCCTCTTTTCTTACCTGGGTCTGTTTCTTTCTTATACCAGTAATCCAGACATCATAATCTTTCAGTGCATCTTTCAGTGGAATCACTTTACGTACATTACAGCAGATATCTGGATCTTTTTCCCAGAGCTTCTCACCATACTGATCAGCCTGCATTTCCGGTGTTATATCCGTTGAAAATTGTAAGAATTTAAACCCATATCTATCCTGAAGTTTGTCACGCAACTCATATGTTTGATCAAACAGAAAACCTGTATCAATATAAAATACAGAAATATCCCTTGTAACCTTAAAAAGCATATCTAAAAGAACAATCCCCGGTGGACCGAAACCTGTCCCCATCACTATCTTCTCAGTTGGCAGATTATTTTTCAGCCATTTGAGTAGCTCCACAGGGTTCTTTCTGTATTGTTTCATCGTTTTGTTTTGTACTTGCTGTAATACTTGAGTATTCACTTTTATTCCTCCATCCTCTGATTATTTTCCCTCTAAAATGTCTATATCATTACTAAAATTCACAGTAAAAGCCAGACGTTCATTTTCATCTGAAACATCTCCAAATTCAAACTGGCTATCTGAATATTTTCCATCAAGGGCTTTTTGTATTTCCCGTTTATAAAAATCCTGATTATCTGCTGTATTTTCTGCATAGAGCCTGTCATTTGCAATAAAGCGGAATGAATTAGGTATAAAATCAACCTGTTTACTTATATTATTGTCATTCAGGCGGTTTGCCACCTTTATGACCGTTGACAGTACCGTACTAAAACGTTCTGTAAAGCTGCCTGCTATTTCAGTTTTTCTCATATACATGATACCCGGCTGCTGGCTTTCCTGATCCAGACTGAAATTCCCTTCATGGGCAATAAGCATCACACCGGGCCCATCCGGTATATGGGAGTAATCCGTCACATCAATAAGCAGATGATCATCTATAACCTTATTTTGAATCCAATTATGAAAAACGGGTACAAAATCTTTCGATGAGTAACTTCCATTCGTATTAAAAAACAGTTTAACTCCAAATTTTTGCAGATCCATATCTCCTAACCTCGATTTTCTTTTGTTTCAACATCTCTAAGCCTTGCATAACAAGCATACGCTGCCTCTAAAAATAACTGGCTTTCTTCAATCTTTCTGTGAACCAGGTCATTATTTAAATCTGTTGGGGGATTTTCATTCCTGTGTATAAGATATTTGCCAAATTTCCCCTTGGCAAATCGATCATAAAATATTTTTGTATCATAAAAATGTTCTTTAAACTGCAATACAATATCATTCGGATCACTAGGTACATCCTGAAACTCTTTTCTGAGAAGTGCCGTTGCCCCTCTCAGCATGGATTTATATGCTTTACCTTCTGCATCTTCCAGATTTCCTTCATCCAGTTGGACCTGTGCCTCAAAGCAAATTCGCTCAGCAGACGCAAGTTCAACTTCCGTAAGGGAAACCACTTCTCCGGCGCATTCACCCACTCCCATATCACCAAGGGTAAATACACGAGGGTCTCCCCAGTCGGTATAAAAATCAGAGTTTTCCATATATGGTGGTATCTCAGCAAATTCTATGAGAAGAGATTTAACATCTGATTTATTCTGGCTGGCATAATATTCGTGGAAGGATTGATCTTTACTTATGCGGTTATCTACATAATATTCAGTGAGTTTCAATACCACTTTTGGTATGTTTTTCGATGGTACAGCACCCATGGCCATTCCAAAGTTTCCTGCATTATTTTTCCACGCACCACCTAAAACTACCTGAAAATGTGGTACCTTATATCCTTTGAATGTGCGGCTATTGCCATAAAAACCCAGATCAGCAATATGATGCTGTGCGCAGGAGTTAAAGCAGCCGCTTATTTTAATGCGTAGCTTCTGCACTTCCTCATCCAATTCCATTTTCTCTGGTGACAGCATCTGGCGCAATTCGGCCGCCAAACCCCGGGAGGAGGCAATACCCAGTTTACAGGTATCTGTTCCAGGGCAGGCGGTTATATCTATAATGGTTCCTGCGCCCACATCAGCCAAACCAATTGCACTTAGCTCTTTATAAATATCTGGCAAATCGGCTTCACTCACCCAGCGCAGTACGAAATTTTGTTCCACAGTAGTACGGACTGTATTTCCTATATATTTTTCTACAATATCAGCCAATTGACGCATCTGATGAGAACTCAGATCACCAAGGGGGAGCATAATAGTTACAATCATGTATCCATTCTGGCGTTGGGGTTTTACATTTTTCTGCATCCAAAAGTCAAAGCCACTGGGTTTTTCAGCGTCATTTAATGGTATTACCTCTTTCTTTGGCTGTTCACCCCATGCCGGAAGCTCATCAATATAACCAGTCCACTTATCATCATGAGGAAGCTGTTTTCGTTCTTCTTCCACAATACGGATGAATTCTTCGAGGCCCAGTTTAACCACTAGAAATTTAATGCGGGCCTTAGCGCGATTTTTCTTCTCGCCCAGACGGGTAAATACTCGCCCAATTGCCTGCGCCAGGGGAAGTATTTCTTCTTCCGGAAGGAAACCATACATAACTTTTGCCTCATGAGCCACCGCTCCGAGCCCGCCACCCACATATATCTCAAATCCTTTCTTACCATCCTGAATTTTTGCCACGGCACCCAGGTCATGCATTTTCACTATTCCACAGGCATCCTCACTACATCCGGAAAATGAAATTTTAAATTTTCTTCCGAAATCCTGACAGTCGGGATGATCCAGCATAAATTCTGTCATGGCCTTGGCATAGGGAGAAACATCAAATGCTTCACCATGACATACTCCTGATTTTGGGCATGCAGTAACATTTCTGGTCACATTGCCACAGGCTTCATGGGTGGTTATGCCAACAGATGCCAGTCGCCGCATGATAGTTGGCGTATCATCAATATGTACATAATGATATTGAAAATCCTGCCGGGTGGTAATATGGAGTATTCCATCTGCATATTCTTCAGAAAGATCAGCCAAGACCCGCATCTGCTCGGGATTTAGGCTTCCAAATGGGATTTTAATCCGCAGCATACCCGGTGCATCCCATACCGTTTCAGGGCCTTTCAGGAGATCACCACTTGGGAAATTAAGTTCCCTAGTCTCATTTCCATCGTGCCGCTGACCATTGTCGTATCTCTGGCCGTAAACACCTTTACGGAGACGGGTTTCCGCAAAAAGCTGATCTTCCACCTTGCCCATCCGTTTGAGTTCAATCTGGGTTTCAAAAATATTGATCTGCTCTTTCAGTTCAGCAGTGATTTTATTTTCTAGTAATTCTTTCCATTCTTTCATTTTTTGTCCCTAAAAAAAATCCCTCTCACCAGTGAGAGGGATTCAAATTCTTATTTTAATAAGTATGTGATTATCCTATCACCGGTACGGGGATTCTCCACAACAACAGCAACAACAATCATTGTATGTGCCTACTACCACGATGGATATATCATGTATCATACGTGCTAAACTTATAATTAGAAGCCTGTTTAAGTCAACAGCTTTTTTCAGGGTCAATATTTTTGTGATCTACATCAATAAAATGGTATTATGTCAGAGTAATTATTTAATAAGGAGAACTTTCTGGGTTTCCCGGAATGTTCCTGATTCCATAATGATAATATAGATACCAGAGGGATGACGAGACGCATCCCACACAATAGAATGATTGCCTTGGGATTGAAATGTTGACACTATATTTTCAACAAGCCTACCCCTTATATCATAAGCCCCGATCATAATACTACCCGAGCGTGGGTTGGAATAGGATATTGTAGTTGTCGGATTAAAAGGATTGGGAAACAGGGGATTTAATGTATATTCACCTGGCAGATATTGTGAGTGATTAGTTGATAGTTCAGAGCATTCCGAAATATCCCCACCTATCGATAATATATTAGCATATCCAGTACGACGCGCGTTCCCACGATACATATTCCAAAAGCCGTTGCTACTTCCAGAGCTCTTAATATCCAGGGCCACTAGGCTGTTTACAGAGCCAGCCAATATTTCCAGGTCGCCATCGCCATCCATATCCATCACCAGGGGTGCTGCAGTAAATGCAAATTCATTATTCATGGGAAAACCTGCATAAGGACTTCCATCCAGATTATAAGCCAACACATCTGTTGATTCTGTAGCGGCTACAACTTCTGATTCACCATCACAATCTAAATCAGAGAAAACTAAAGATTTACTGATTACTTGACCCACATCTACCGGCCAGCCATCCAACGTATTCCCATCTGTATCTACAGCATATAAAACTCCGGAGCCATCACTGAAAAAGACATAAAGTGTATCATTAAATGCTAGAAAAGAAGGGGAACTATCAATTTCATTTGTTGCGGCAACACTGAACCGTAGACTCCCGTCTGAGTTAATAGCATACAGATTATTATCATTAGAGCCCACAAATATCACTTTCTCACCATCTACATCCAATATAGATGGTGCAGACTGTATTTTATCACCAACCTGGTAAGGGAATCCTGGAGCTTCTGACCCATTATCATAAAAGAGGTGAATATAATTGCTGTCTGTTCCTACCACAATATCATCTTTTCCATTACCGTTAAAGTCCGCCAGGGCTACGCCAACCTTAACCTTCTCCCCAAATGGCAGTGGGAACCCTGCTACGTCACTCCCATCTGGATTAATTACGAATACCTTATTATTTGAATCATATCCTGAAAAAACAATTTCCAATTCAGCATCATCATCTAAGTTACCAATAGCAGGTGTCCCTAGAAGGTATACATTGGCATCATAGTCAGTTTTCAGCGTATCTCGGTCAAAAATATAGAGACGCTTAGATTGTGAAGCGATGATCAAGTCGATCAATCCATCATTATCTACATCTGCTGCTGCTGTGGACCCCCAAATCTTGTCCCCTGTGTCATAGGGGAAGGTATTATTTTCTACTTCACTGCCATCAGCATTATAGATATGTACAAAACCATTATAATCCCCATAAATAATTTCATTATTGCCATCATTATCGAAATCAAGAACCAAGGGACTGGTCTTCTGAGAAGCCTTATATATAGGAAATCCGTACTGATTTAAACTGATTTCAATTACAATCTCATATTCCTCAAAGAAAAAATTATTATCAGCACCTTCCAGTCCATATCCCATCACCATAAGAGTAAATTCTTTAGGCCCAAGTTCACTATCAGGGTTGACGTTGATAATAAATGGGAAATCAGTGTTTGCATATATACTACCAGGTGCCAATGTCGAAGATGATAATGCAACACTATAATTCTCATCAATATCTATCCCATCATCTTGAGTTGAAATAATTAATTCTATAGAATTAGCAGAAGACCAGGGAGGCTTGTTATAAATTGATACTATTAAAGAGCAGGTTTCACCCGGATTAATAACATTATCTCCATCACCATTAAGATCATATGAAAGATGTGAATCTAATACTAAGTTTGGTGCATTTAGAGCTTCAGGTTGAATATTATACAAAATTGATTGACCCTCAGAAAATGTATTACCACTTGTAGTCAATGCATTAATATCATAATATCCATTAGTACTTCCACCCCATCCCCAATTCATATGAAATAGGTTGTATTCATCATATCCATCACAATTCCAGGCATGTCCTGAAACCTCATCACCAGGCCCCTCATCATAACCGACATAAATTACAGGTCGGTTATTATTAAACTCATTTTTCAATAAAAAAATAAATTCATCATCCATTAAACTATTACGATTTATACTAGCAATATCATCATCAAACATAAAATAGTGCGAGAATGCATATTGAGCTGTGGGATGTGAAAAACCCGTAACGTGTGCCCCGGATTCATCACATCCATAATCCATATTTACAGAAACACCAGCATCATATAAAAGTAATGCGGCTGCATCGGTCGAAGAAATGCCATCGCCCATTGCATTGTAATCATATATGGAATTACTAAAATTTACAGAGAGTGTACCAAAACTAGGATCATCACCTACAAGATCTGTATAGGTATTTTGACCTTCACCCTGTATAGGAAAACTCCAATAATGCATGATCTGCCCCATTGATACTGCGACACAACCAACTAATGCTTCTTCACCCCCTCCACAACCTTCAGGACAAAAGTCATTCCATCCAGAGCCCTGATCAAATTCTGCTGAAATTAATGGTTCTACAAAATCATATTGTTGTCTATCTAATATTTCCCCTGAAAGAAATGTATTCCACTCACTCTTTACTAGCTCACTCGCTTCACGATTGGAATTAATTGTATCCAAGATATTTTTTTTATATTTTTCTACAACCCATGATACATTTGGAGGAATCGACTCTAATTCAAATGAATTATTAAAACTATATGCCAAAACAGGTGTACATCTATCATCTGCTGATACCATGATAAACCCATGCGGATCCAGATGGAAAAGATAGATAAGTTTATTTATATCTTTATTTAACACCTCAATAGATTCAACTTTAAGCTCATTAAATAAATTAAAGTTTCTTCGCATATTATATAAATTACGAGCAACAATTTCTGCATCTGAAATACTAACAGATGACGGTAAAAGGACTCCATAAATTACTAAAATAATATATATTCTATGTATACACATTGATAAAATTTACCAACTATTATAGATATAATTTAAAATGGAACCTGAGAGTTCCCTGAAATTAAATATGAGCAGCTAAAGTCTGCAGTTCTGGAAGTGCATCTAAGCCCAGTTCCAATCCATAACGGTAATCCATCTGAATATCTTTCAGATTATTTGAAATAACACCACACTCTAATTCAGTCTCCGGAGCCACTTGGATAAGCTTCAAATCTTTTGGAGGATTAGAGATATATTTCTGTTTCCTTGAATATATCTTGTCATTACGCATAATAAGCTTCTGCAGTTTAGGGTTATCCCTGTAAATAATTGGTGCATAGAGGGATGTAAGTTTCCAATCTGCCTCTATATCACTTTGATGAGTACGCAGTAAAACAATATTCCGGTATCCCCAATCGTACACCCGTTTTACCGGCAGAGGATCTGACAATCCTCCATCAATATACTTCCTCCCGGCTATTTCGCAATATCCCCGGGTTGCCATTGGAAGTGATCCGGTGGCCTCCATAGTTTTCAGCCATCCATATTTTTTTACGGATAAATATGCGGAGTTCCCATTCAGATAGTTTGTAACCACCACTCTACAGTCAGCATTTTTAAGATGTTTATTTGCTGCATCGATATCAAAAGGATATTTCTTTTCTGTGACTTCAAGGAGATATTTTAATTCCATATAATTACCGCCTTTGAGAAAACGTACTATACTGATAAAATTGGTATTTTCACTCATAGCCGAAACAATATTGATGTTGCGCTTATACTGCCGGGAAATATAAGATGTGAGATTCATGGCACCACCGGAAACACCAAGATAGAGATGAAAGGGGTCAAATCCATTGATGATAAAGCTATCTAGTACACCGGCGGTAAAGCCGCTTTTGAAGCCACCCCCTTCTACAATGAGAGCTATCTGATGCTGTCTATGGAGTTTTTTTGTCATACTTGATTAATCTCTACACAATTTCAAAGGTACCACCTCGTCTAGGATCACTAAATCCATCAGTTAAGGTAACGGCATTGACACCTCCAAAAAATAGATTCTTTTCTTCAAATGGATGAAGGGTAATATCTTTCGGTAAATCAGCTGTAAGAAAATCTACATCCGGTTCACAGTAAAGCATTTTTCCCTCCAGATGAATTCTGGATGAAATAATTGCTTCATCAAGCCCCATGCCTTTTACTATATAGTTGAGAATAACCTGAACGATAGCAGACCGAATTCTATTACTCCCTCCACTCCCTAATAAAATAAAGGGCAGATTATCTTTCATGATAATGGTTGGAGATACCATGGTTGGCAATCGCATAGGGTGACGCCATTGGTGAAAACCTAAAGGATTAAGATCTTCTTCACCCAGCATATTATTCAACATTATACCCGTACCGGGAAGAATATACCCACAGCCTTCACCATTGGTTGTTGTTACACTGGCACAATTCATATCTTTATCAATAACACTCACATGGGTAGTTTCTCCCCTTCCAGGTTTTCTAAGATCATCGGATTTTATACATTTAGAAAGAAAGTTTGCTAAATTTCCATTAAATATTCCATCTTCCAACAATTCTTCAATCTGGTATTCTTTATTTGGATTGGTACAGACATTCTTCCGTGCTAAATTGGTAGCTGCCATGGCCTGAACAATGTGGGTAATATTTATATCTTTTAATTTTGCTTTCTCAAGGAGCTGCAACAAAAATATGATGAGGGTGCCTCCAACAGATGGTGCAGGGTTTGAATATACCTCTGTTCCCATAAAGGAGGTCATCACTGGTTTGCGAACAGCCACATGATACAGGCTCATGGATTTTTCGTTCAATAATCCCTCTTTTCCAAAAGTTTGGGCAATGAGTTCAGCATATTCTCCCAGGTAAAAAGAAGTGGCTCCTTCCCAGGAAACCCGTTCCAAGAATTCTGCAAAATCTAAATTAACAAAACGTTGACCCTCAGATAGGATTCTCCCATTTGAGCAAAATAATTCCCGACCCTCTTTTGTATGGGTAAAAATGGGTTCTAATAATTTGAAGATATACGCCTGTTGCTTATTCAGCACATAACCTTCCCGGGCTAATTTTATGGCTGGCTCCATAACTACTGGTAGCGGAAGCACTCCAAATTGTTCCTGCACAATTACTAGTCCTAAAAGTGTGCCCGGTACGGCAGCAGAGCCTTTGCCAATATGGAATGTCTGGGTAGAATCACCAAAATCTACTTCAACACCGAAAAAATCCAGCTTTTCCTTTCCGGTCCGGGGAGGTGTATCCACAAAAAAATCATACAATACAGGTTCAGCATCAGGTTTATAGATCATCATGGCGCCGCCGCCACCAGCACCTGTTAGGGCAAATTCAGAGGTCATGGATGTAAATACAGCAGCCACGGCAGCATCAAATGCATTTCCGCCAGCTTTTAATATTTCAACACCTGCCTGCGTGGCTTCCTTAGAGCCCGTTGAAATGATGCTTTTATTCATCTATAAGAGAATATGTTAAGAAAACAATAATTGGACAACTAATTTTACAGGATGCATATTAATTTGTCAAAATCAAGTTGACAATAGCAATAATATCCAGGATATTCAGAAGCCCATTGCCATCCATATCAGCTGCTTCGCTTTGAGAAGGAGTTAGTTCTATATTACTCAACACAGCTCCTGCAAGAGCCACTACATCTAAAATATTGACCTCTCCATCACTGTTACAATCGCCTGGCATAACCATAAACTGATCTACATAATTTATGAGGGTACGAATGGAAACTTCCGCTGCCTCTTTGGCTGTATCCCAATCCACCTGGGCTCCCACATGGATATGGCCACCAGCCAAACAGGGGATTTCAATATCTTCCTCAAAGGTTTCTTTATACCAGACTCCATGATAACCGGCAAATTCAGAGAGAAACATTCCGGCATTGGTATTATCCAGATAAGGGTCTAGCCCTATATGTGCTTCATTTATGGCATTTATTATATCTGCAGTCGGCAAACTGGTATAGCGCACATGATAATTATCCACAGAATCATCCGGGGGGTTGGGTGTGGGCAATAGTGGCGGTGTATAATCATCATACCAATTGGTTCGATTAACCACTCTATTCTCAAGCTCCCAGCTCATATCATTGAATCCCCGGCTGAAGGTGATAATACCAACGGGCTGTACTTCTTCTATGATGGGCCAAAAGTCCTCTGAAAAATCTTGGTAATCTACTTCCAGATTGCCAAAGCCCTGACCGCAGTTATTGCAGTTTGCTGGATCAAACTCGGGGAAAAATGATACCACATCATACCCTAAACCTTCCCAATTTTCACCCTGCCATCCTGCGGGGTTCAACTCCGAATCCTGGCTGAAATGGCGGACCATTTCATTGGTGGGTGGCCAGTACCCTGTCACCATGATTTTAGGACGTTCTCTCTCTGGCTTGACTTTCACAGTTTGAATGACAGCACCTTGAGATGATGGAATGACAAAATCCGGCAATATTCCGTCAATAATAAAATTTCCAGAAAATTCTGCATTTACTGGTTCAAAATATTCCAATGTCAGTTTATCCGATATAAACCGGCCACTTGTAAATTCTTTCTCACTCTTTGATAAATAAGGACCGGTATACGATTCTAAATTATTGAAGATGAATAATCTTCCCCCTTCGGGTATAAGCCAATTACTGATTGCAAGATGACCACTTTTGAATTCAGGTAAAGTAAGCTCCAATCTCCAAATAAATTGGTTGGGGTAAATTGTTAATTGTGCATTTTCACGAAAATCAATTTCAAAATCGTTGGCATTTAAAATAATACTATTTGTGGATAATTCTACCCCCCCATTTTCCAAACTCATTGGAGTATATGCAGGTGCAAACTGGGCAAATTGAAGATTGAAGATAGAAAATAGAAGAATGAAGATTGTAACAATATTCGTCTTCATGATAATTTTCTATTTAGTCTATCATTCTGAGATTTATTGAAGAATTTCATTCGATTATTATGCAAAAAAATGTTTGAGATGATTTGCTCACACAGCATGACAGGTGTTAATTTTTGTTGTAATTGGTGGCACATTTCGTCCAGATATTGATATTTTTCGGAAAAATACATTAGGTAATGTAATACAGGCAGGATGAATTATAAAGTGATGACAATCAAGGAGAAATATTGGGAATTAAATTACTCGAAAAACAATAAGACCAATCATAATAATTATAGATGTAATAATTAACGAAGCCCCTAAATTGCCTGCCTTTATCTCAGACCATTGGTTGATGTTAGGTGTCAGTTTATCAAATACAGTTAAAGCAATACTAATACCTAACGAAAATCCAATAGACGCGGTAAGCGCCCAGCCGATGGCTCGTAAATATTCTATTAATTGTGCGTTTAAATCAAGTCCCATAATTTATCCTTTCATTTACTAATGTTTAACTTTTCTAATTTTGGCTTTATTACCAATTGACAATAAGAGGCATTTTTATTCAAACGGTAATAATTTTGATGGTAATTTTCTGCAATATAAAATGTATCTAAAACGCTTATCTCTGTGATGATGGGATTCGAGTATAACTTAATATTATTGGCATTATCCTTTGATTTTTGAGCCATTACTTTTTGACTATCAGAATGGTAATATATGGCAGATCGATACTGTGTTCCCACATCTGCCCCTTGTCGGTTTAAGGTGGTAGGATCATGAGACACCCAAAATAAATCAAGTAATTCTTCATAATTTACTTTGCTGGAGTCAAATTCTATTTGGATAACTTCTGCATGACCCGTTCTGCCACCACAAACTTCTTCATAAGTGGGGTTTTCAGTTGTACCCCCAGTGTACCCGGCTTTTACATCCAGCACACCTTCAATATCTTGGAAAACAGCCTCTACACACCAAAAACATCCTGCTCCAAAGGTTGCCTGTTCAATATTCTGATTTAAATTTTTCTCTGTTTGTGCCAAAATGAATCCAACAATAATCCCTATAAAATAAAACGGAATGAGCCTTCTTTTACAGCCATTGTTCATATTAGAATTTGATTAACATTTTGGCAACCAATTCGTAGTAAATTTTGTTATATGAAAAATATTCTCTAGCTTATGATGTCCTGCCATAATTGATTATTTAATTATAATCAAATAACAATATCAGATAGTTGGCTGACCTGTTCATCCGCATGGTATGAAGACCGAACCAGTGGCCCTGATTCTACAACTTTAAAGCCCATTTTGAGGCCCTTTTCTTTGTACATTTTAAAAATATCTGGATGAACAAATCTCTGAACCGGTAAATGATTGAGCGTGGGCTGTAGATATTGACCAATGTTAAAGATGGTGATTCCCAGTTCTGCAATTTCCTGCATTGTTTCTAATACTTCAGTATCATTTTCGCCCAGCCCCACCATCATGCCCGTTTTTGTTTTAAGTCCCCATTCAATAGATGCTTTCAATACTGAGAGTGATCGATTCCAATCAGATTGAGGACGAACCTGGCGTGAGATACGTTTTACACATTCAATATTATGAGAGAAAATATCCGGCTTTGCCTGAAAGACTTTCTCAAAAGCAGGTCCGTAATTTCGAAAATCGGGAGTTAGAACTTCTATGGTACATTCAGGAGCTTGGATGCGAATTTGTTCAATGGTTTCTGCCCAAATATCTGCACCATAATCGTTCTTAATATCATCCCGATCCACAGAAGTTACAACTACATGGCGAAGATTCATAGCATTCACTGTACGGCCAGTACGGGTTGGTTCCATTCCATCTATAGCTAATGGCTTCCCTGTTTTTACAGAACAAAATCCGCAGGATCGTGTACAAGTATCTCCTAAAATCATGATGGTAGCTGTTTGTCTTTCCCAGCATTCATAAATATTGGGGCAACGAGCTTCTTCGCAAACTGTATGAAGATTATTCTCCCTGATCAATTTTTGGGTCTCTAAAAACTTATTTGATGTGGAGAGTTTAATTTTTAGCCAATCCGGGCGGGTTCGTTTTTTTATTGGAGCTTGAGCTAACATTAAAGTTTAATTTTTTATTTTATCATTATTATACTGTTCAATTATTTCTACTAACCGAGCCAGGAATTTGGTGCCATAAGCACCATCAATGATGCGATGGTCATAGCTGAGGGTGATATACACCATATGCCGTACCACAATAGTGTCTCCGTAATCTGTCTCTTTCACCACAGGTCGTTTCTGGAAGGAACCCACAGCCAGGATGCCCACATTGGGCTGATTTATGATACCCATTCCGAACAGCCCGCCAAATACACCGGGATTGGTCACTGTAAAAGTTGAGCCGAATATTTCTTCGGGAGTTAATTTATTATCCCGTGCCCTACCAGATAAATCAGAAACCGAACGTGCCAATCCTAGAAAGTTTTTTTCTTCAGAGGAATGAATTACCGGTACAATGAGATTATCATCTGGCAATGCAACGGCAACTCCCATATTAATGTTTCTGTGATGGACGATATTATCTCCATCTAAAGATGCATTCATGAGAGGGAATTCCTGGATGGCTCGGATGCAGGCATCTAACAGCATGGGAGTATACGTAAGATTTACTCCCGATTTCGATTTAAATGATTTCTTATTTTCAGTTCTAATAGTAACCATATTGGTTACATCTGCCTCTACCACAGTATATACATGAGCTGATGTCTGTAGAGATTGCACCATGTGATCAGCAATTTTTTTGCGCATACGGGACATTGGCTCAATTTCATCTGACATAGTTGGTACTATTGATCTTGACTGCTCAATAACGTCTTCCTTCAGGGTTGGTGCCCCTGCCATTCCGGTCTTCAGATAGGCTAAAATATCCTTTTTATTCACGCGCCCATTATTTCCGGTACCTACCAATGCCTCCAGCTCTGTCTGTGTGATACCCTCTTTTTTTGCGATGGACTTCACCAAGGGAGAATAGAACCGTTTTCTGGGTTGAATAATGGGTTTTTCACTAACAATTTCTGATTGTATTCCTGCTTCAATAGCAGAAACCGGCTCGGGTTCAGTAGCTGCTGTTTCTTCAGTTGGTGAAGTCTCTACCATTGCTTCCTCAGTGGCTGTACTATCACCAACCTCTCCAATTCTGGCAATGACATCTCCCACTGGAATGGTATCATTAACCTGGGCGAAAATCTCCACGATGGTACCAGTAGCAGGAGAGGGTATCTCTGAATCCACCTTATCAGTAGAAATTTCCAACAAGCTTTCATCTTTGGCAATACTATCCCCTACCTGCTTTTTCCATTCCAGGATAGTTCCTTCTGTAATTGATTCACCCATTTTGGGCATTACAACATCTGTCATACTTACCTCATACTCATTTGAGATTTAAACTCGATCATAATTTCACTATTAGGATATTTTTGGATTAACTCCAAACTGCATTTTTCTTTAAATTCATCTTTCTGATTAAACTCAACTGGAACCGGCACTTGAAAGAGAATAGATTCTATTTGGTTATTTTTTACAATTCTTAAATCCTGAATTGCATCTTTTAAATTAAAAGCTTTCTGATTTAACTCAACGATACCTTTCACAATTGAAATTTCTTCTCCTTCGATGGTAACCGGATCCACATGCGTTATAACATCTGCCTCTAATCCTTGAGATATTAATTTTTCCACAGTATCTGCAATATCATGCATACTTTCAGGACTTTTCCCTTCTGCAATTTCTATATGCAGTGAAATGAATCGATGTGCTCCATAACTATGGACGACAATATCATGCACATTGTAAACTTCTGGAACCTGTAGAGCAAATTCTCTAATTATTTTTATGGTATTTGCATCCACTGGTTTTCCCAGCAGATCATCAATCGCCGATCGTGCAATGGTATAAGCAGATTGAATCATCATTACTGCAACCCCCAAGCCCATTATACCGTCTGCTTTAGAATACCCCAACCAAACACCGCCGAATGCTGAAAGAACCAACATGGATGACCACATGTCACTGCGATGGTGAATGGCATCTGCAATAAGAGTGTTGGAATTAATTCTTTCCCCTAGATTATAACTCAGTTGCGCCAACCCTTCTTTTATTATAATGGTAATTAAAACCACCAAAATAACAACCCAATTTATTTCTATTTGAGTTGGATTCATAAATCTGTTCATGCTGGTTTTAATAAATTCAATCCCAGTAAATCCAACTAAAATGGATATTGTAAGCGCGGCAATGGTTTCTGCCCGTCCATGACCAAAGGGATGTTCTTTGTCTGCTGGTTTGGATGCCATCTTAAAACCAAAAACTACCACCCCGCTGCTGGCCATATCGGATAGGGTATGAAAAGCGTCAGCAATAAGTGCAATACTATTAGAAATGAACCCAAAAACTAACTTTAATATAAAAAGGGCCAAATTAGCAAAGATGGAAACCCATCCCTGGGAAATACCAATATTACTCCGGAATTTTGGTAACCCTGGATCTTCACCAACAGGCACCTGTTTACGAATGATATATTCGGCCAATGCTATCATTTTAGAATTCCACAATCTCCTTCAAGGCATTCTCAATCCAGGAAGTTTG
This sequence comes from Fidelibacterota bacterium, assembly GCA_030748955.1. Classification (GTDB taxonomy): domain Bacteria; phylum Fidelibacterota; class Marinisomatia; order SCGC-AAA003-L08; family D37C17; genus D37C17. The sequence goes on from JASMKZ010000011.1 coordinate 19,115, forward strand.
CACCAGTAATTCATTTTCCAATACTGCGGCATAGGCAATGGGAGCATCTTTTGATGCCACTCGCTTTATGGGCGCATCCAGATATGTAAACCCCTCATCGCTAATTCGTGCAGCAATTTCAGCACCAAATCCATTGTTGAGATTATCTTCATGAGCTACTATTGCACGATTGGTATTTTGCAGGGATAATAAAATGGTTTCCATATCCAGGGGATTTAAAGTGCGAAGATCAATTATTTCTACGGACAATCCCGTATTTCTGGCAGCCTCGATGGATTTTTGCACCAATGCTCCCCAGGTAATAATTGTGACATCATTGCCTTCTTGAACAATACGGGATTTGCCAAAGGGAAGAAGATAATTTTCGTCCGGTTCAGGAGATGCAGCAAATCCCTGACGATAGAGCCCTTTATGTTCCATAAACATGACGGGATCATCCATGCGGCAAGCCATTTTTAACAGACCTTTTGCGTCAGACGCATTGGAGGGGTAGGCAATGTAAATTCCCGGTAAATGAGTAAAAAAACCATCAATACTCTGGCTATGGCAGAGTGAACCATGAATGTATCCCCCAACAGGAACACGCATGACGATAGGGCAGCTCCATTTCCCATTGGAGCGATAACGCATGGTGGCAACTTCATTTCGAATCTGCATCATGCTATACCAGATATAATCTCCAAATTGTATTTCTACCACCGGCTTATATCCCAATGTTGCCAACCCGATGGCAGTTCCAATAATAGATGATTCTGCCAAAGGAGAGTTAAAAACTCTATCCTCACCATACTTATCTGTCAATCCACGAGTGGCAGTGAATACGCCTCCTTTTCCACCAGCTACATCCTGACCATATACCATCATTTTTCCATTATGGGTGAGTTCTTCATCTAAGGCATGATTAATGGCATCTACCATTACAATTTTCTCATCTCCAGTGGGATTTGGCTCAGGATCATTTTGCCAATCTGTATCAAAATATACATTTTTCTGTCCATCATCAGAAATGGGATCAGTCTGTGCATCAGCCCAATCTGCATCTTCATCAACTTGGGATTTCACCATATCTCGTATTTTATCAAAATCTTCCCGCTTAGCAATGCCTTCATCAATACAAGTGTTTGCAAACGTAAGTAAAGGATCTCGTTTTTGGTCTGACTCTAAATCTTTTCTCGATCTATATTTTCGTTGATCATCAGAAGAAGAATGCGGTAATAATCGAACCACATCAGATTGAATTAGGGATGGTCCTTTTCCTTTTCGGGCACGTTCCACGGCTTTTTTAAAGGCCAAATGGGTTTCGAAGAAATCAGTTCCATCCACGTTAAATCGGGCTAAGTTATCATAACCTGCAGAAATTTTATATACCGACGCACCAGCAGTCTGATCCTCAATAGGCACAGATATAGCATAGCCATTATTTTCAATATGAAAGACAACGGGAGACTTATCTCTGCTGGCCCAATTGAGGGCTTCATGAAAATCCCCTTGACTGGATGTACCTTCTCCGGAGCTTACGTATGCTACACCATTTTCACCATTTTTCTGCAGAGCAAATCCTGCGCCTGTAGCTTGTAAAAACTGAGTGCCTGTGGAACTTGATTGACTCACAATTTTCAACTCTCTATGTCCATAATGTTGAGGCATTTGTCTCCCCCCTGAACTAGGGTCATCCTCCTTGGCCAGAAATGCTAAAAGATGATCACGGCTAGTCATACCCCATCCCAGACAAAAGGCTTGATCTCGATAATACGGATAGGCATAATCAAATCCTGGTTTGAACGCCAATGCTGCAGCCATTCCAGCCGCCTCATGCCCGGAGCATCCAATGTGAAAAAAACCCTTACCCTGTTTTAGAAGGATGAGTTGCTTATCATCCAAATAACGGGAAATAGCCATATTTTGAAAAATTTCTAATAACTGCTTTTTGGTAAATCCTCTAAACTTCATTGGTATTCTTTGAGAGATAATTATTAAATAATTTCATAATTTCTGTTTGTATATCAATACTGGAAAAATGGATATCTAATTCCTGCAAGGAAGTAACTCCATATTCGAAAATACCACAGGGAATCATTCCATCGAAATAGGTCATATCAGGATTTAAATTAAATGCAAACCCGTGCATGGTGACCCATCTTGAAAGCCGTACTCCCATGGCGCAAATTTTATCATCCCCCACCCAAACACCTGTGAGCCCTTCCTTTCGCCCAGATTCAATCCCATAAGATTGTAGGCAGTCTATCACTACATTTTCCAACATTCGCATATACCAAGAAACGGACATTTTATAATCGTGCAAATCAATAATGGGATAACAGACCAATTGTCCAGGGCCATGATAGGTCACTTCACCCCCTCTGTCAATCTGTACAACTTCTGCGTTTTTTGGTTTAGAATTTAATAGATTATTGGTATCAGCATTTTTCCCAAAAGTATATACATGCTCATGCTCAACCAATAATATAACATCCGATATTTCTCCATACACCCGTTTGGCATGAAGCTGTTTTTGGAGTTCCCAAATAGGCTGATAGAACTGTCTTCCCAGCCAGAAATATTGAATTTCATCAGTACCAGAAATATTTTCCCAAATGGAATCTGTTGAATCTAATTCAATTAATTTTGGTGCTATTCCTACTAATGGTAATGTGTTCATTTTGGTTCTCAAACCAATCAAATATGAATTGCTTCTTCCAAAGCATCCGCTGTGGCTTCCACGATTGCCTCTGAAAGGGTTGGATGGGGATGGATGGTTTTCAATACTTCATGGTGGGTGGTTTCAAGGTTTCTGGCAATGACTGCCTCAGTGATAAGATTGGTGGCTTCGGTCCCCAAGATATGGCAGCCTAACATTTCTCCATATTTGGCATCATAAACTACTTTTACAAATCCATCCGTATCTCCTACTGCCATAGACTTCCCCAATCCTCTAAAAGGGAATTTACCAATTTTAACTTCATAACCCTTTTCTTTGGCTGCTTTTTCGGTGAGTCCCACTGACGCCACTTCAGGATGACAATAGGTACAACCGGGAATATTATCATACTTCATGGGATCAGGATTTAGTCCTGCTAAATGTTCAACAGCAGTTATACCCTCTGCAGAAGCTACATGTGCCAACCAAGGGGGGCCTGCCACATCACCAATGGCATATACGTTGGAAAGACTTGTTTCCATATATTCATTTACTTTTATCCAGCCCTCTTCAACTGTGATATTGCAATTTGCAAGTCCTAGATTTTCAATATTCCCTTGCACACCAACAGCAATGAGCGCTTTGTCTGCCTCTATAATTTCACCGCTCTTTAGATGTACTTTCACCTTCGATTTATTTTTTTCAATTTTTTCAACCATGGTATTGGTAAAAATATTCATTTTACGTTTCTTAAACAGCTTTTCCAGTTCAGTGGATATATCTTCATCTTCCACTGGTAATATATTGGGCAGTGCTTCAATGATTGCAACCTCTGTGCCAAAGGTTTGGTAAAAATGGGCAAATTCTACACCAATGGCACCGGCGCCAATTATAACCAAAGACTTGGGTTGGTTTTCCGGTATCATTGCCTCCTTATAGGTAATTATTTGCTTGCCATCAGGCTCCATCCCCGGAAAATATTTGGCCCTAGCACCCGTTGCAATTATAATTTTTTCAGCTTTCAGTTGGGTTTTCTTTCCATCAGCATCTGTAGTTTCAATGGTAGTACCATCTAAGAGCTTACCAAAAGCTGGAATATAATCAATCTTGTTCTTTTTCATGAGAAATTCAATTCCCTTGGAAAGCCGTTTAGCCACATCCCGGGAACGTTTTATCATTTTGCCCCAATTAACAGTAACCTCTCCAACCTCAATACCATACTTTTTAGCATTTTTTACTAAATCAAAAACTTCGGCATTTTTCAACAACGCCTTAGTAGGGATGCAACCCCAATTTAGACAAATTCCACCTAAATGGTTGGCTTCTATAATTGCCACCTTCTTTCCCACTTGAGCCGCTCTGATAGCAGCCACATATCCACCAGGGCCACCGCCTAATACCACAACATTATATTGCATTATACTTTTTTACGTTTCATTTTTTTAATGCCACTATTTTTAGAAACTCATCCCTAGTTTTGGAGTCTTTTCTAAATTGTCCAATCATTGAAGATGTGGTAGCATAAGAATTTTGTTTTTCTACGCCTCTCATTTGCATACACATATGCTCACCTTCTAATACCACCGCAACCCCCTTAGGCGATAAGACATCATTAATAGTTTCAGCAATTTGATGGGTCATTCGTTCCTGAACCTGTAGCCGACGCCCATACATTTCAACAATACGGGGGATTTTTGAAAGTCCGATAATATTTCCATCTGGAATATATGCCACATGGGCTTTCCCAAAAAATGGGAGTAAATGGTGTTCACATAAACTAAAAAAATCAACATCTTTTACCGTAACCATTTCATCATATTCTTCTTTAAAAACAGCATCATTAATTACAGTGCTTAATTCTTGTTTATAACCTTTTGCTAAAAATTCCCATGCTTTTGCAACACGTTCTGGGGTTTTTACTAATCCTTCTCTATTAGGATCTTCCCCAATTTCAATGAGTAATTCATTAATAAGCATTTCAATTTTCGATACATTCTTTTCAGTCATTATTTAGGTCCAAAATAAATGGTTGATATAGCGGGTGTTTCCTGAAGTTTTATTGAATAGAGTTTGGCAGGAGATGGGATATTATTCACCAATTTTTCCCAAATATACACTACCATATTCTCCGTTGATGGCTGTCTATTTTTAAAGTAGTCAATATCCTTTTCTATTTGGCTGTGGTCAATTTCTGAAAGCACTAACTCTTGAACAATTTTATTTAAGGTATGCAAATTAACAATAAATCCTGAATCTTCATTAATTTCCCCGGAAATGGTGATATCTAAATCATAATTATGACCATGTAAATATATATCATCGCCGAAAATTTCAAAGTTTTCTTTTTCTGACCACTTTTCATTCCAATATCGATGCGCGGCACAGAATTTATATTGTTTAGTAATGTATGGCATTTTGCTCTTTGTATGATAGAAAGGTTGATTAATTTATTGTATCCTGCAAATATTTTCAGAATATAAAATTTACAGGTTCTATATGAATTTAGCCAATGAGAGTTTGTGGAAGTTTACTTAAAATAATAGCCCATTATTGCCCAGCCAAGGAATATGCCAACAACCCCCATTATACCCACAATATTATCTGGAGATGGAGGTTTAAATCCAAAAATTGCAAAAAGAGCTCCAACAATTACTCCTAATCCACAAGACTGTAATGCAAGATAAAGCTCGGTTTTATTAAAAAATTGATCCATATTAAGTCTCTCCTAATTTTGATGGACACAGATTGGAAATCACACATTTATTACATTTTGGTCTATTAGCAATGCAAACTGCCCGACCATGGTCAATGAGCAAATGTGCAAAGAGTGTCCAATCATTTCTATTTATTATTTTTGATAATTCAGTTTCTATTTTAACTGCATTTTTTGTTTTTACAAATTTTAATAGATTCGTTATTCGAGTAACATGGGTATCTACAACAATAGAAGGAATTCCCTCAATATTACCCAATACAACATTAGCAGTTTTTCGCCCTACACCGGGCAGTTTCACCATTTCATTCAACGTATTAGGTAAACTACCACCATATTCATTTACAACTGATTCAGCCATTGCCTTAATTGACTTAGCTTTGTTATTGTAAAACCCGGTACTATAAATCTCCTTTTTTATCGTTTCAATAGGAAGCATTACAAAATCTTGAGGAGTTGGATAGTTAGCAAATAATCCCTTTGTTACCTTATTCACTCTTTCATCTGTGCATTGTGCAGATAAGATTGTGGCAGTCAATAATTGGAAAGAGGACTCATATCTGAGAGAACATTTTGAATCAGGGTATTCCAGCTTCAAATTTGTTACTATCTTTTCCATACGAACTTTCTTTTTAATTAAAGATTCAACAGGCATTATTAATTTTATTCAATATTGAGTCTAAATTTTTTAATAATTTATTCCGTCGCAATACCATATCGCAACCTTGCTCTTTATAATATTTAGCCTGCCCTCCATCGACATTTTTATTATATCCAATGATAAAAATGGCATTGTTATTTCTCAATTCTTGAAGCTGGTTTAATTCGTCATCTTTTAATTTACCCAATTCAATGATTATAACCATATTAGTATTTGAATCAGGCAATTCTTCCCAATTTTCACAAAATATCAATTGATAAGAATAGGTAGTGGAGAGCTTCGCAAGGCGCGCACTCATTTGCCAATCATCCATCCAGGCTATAACAGTCATATCATTCATGTATTACTTTAATCTTTATAATATAACTATCTTCTATTATTGATTGTTCATCTATTTCATTAAAATAATTTTGCACCCTTATTATTTGGTTTTTTAAACTTATAACATCCACACCTCTCACCTTTTTATAGGGCTCGAATTTAGCGAGACATTTATTCATCATACTTCTTGCACCGTTTAAATTTTTATTGAAAAAATGAAAATAACTTACCGCTAATTGAATTAAACCTTGTACGAACCTTGCATCTTCCAATTTGTAATTAAGCCATAAATCTTCCAAAAATTCATGAGCATCGTAATATTGTCTATTATTGAATGCAAGGATACCCTTATTGAATAATTCGTCTTCTTTTGTCACTGAATTTTAGTTAAACTTCCTCATTACTTCATCAACGACATCATAATACTTCTCACTCTTTTTTATTCGAACTGCAATAGTTTTTGGGTCATGGTAGAACCACAGCCACCAATTATTTTTCGCTGCTTCTTTTAGAAAATTGGTTTTTTCTTCCAATGTTAATACTGCATTCAAATCATAACCCATTATCCATGGGAGCTTTAAATGAGATCGAAGAGGAATTAAATCTGAACAAAATATAAGCGTGTTCCCCTCACTCTCTACCTTGATGAGCTGCTGTCCAAAAGTATGACCATTTACTGATATTGTTGATATTCCATCCATTATAATTGAATTTTCAGCAACCAATTCTAATTTCCCTGCTGTTTGAAGTGGAGTATAATTAAAATCCAGATAACTAGCACTGTCTCTTGGACTAGGATTCATCCCTGCATCCCAGTTAGAATCTGAAACATAATAAACTGCATTTGGAAATGCTGGAATTAAATTATTATTTTCGTCTAGAATTGTTGCTCCGCCAGCATGGTCAAAATGGAGATGCGTAAGAATCATGTGCGTAATATCTTCCATTTTATAACCAATTTCACCTAATCTTTCCTTTAGAGGATGGTCGGGTTGTGTAACATGAAACATATTTGTAAACTTTGATGTAAGCTTGTCTCCCATACCTGATTCAATAAGCACTCTATTTTCACCATCATCCAACAAAAGACAGCGTAGTGACAGGTCAATACGGTTAAGCTCATCTGCAGGATTGCTTTTCTCCCAAAGCACTTTGGGAACCGACCCCATCATCGCACCGCCATCCAGACGAAAATCTCCAGTCTCTAATGCGAATATTTTCCATTTTCCAATTTGGTTCAGCATTCGGTTTTTACTTGAGAATTTATTATTTTTTCCATAAACCAATCATTTTCCGTACTTGAATATCTAATTGCGGACCTTACCGCGTCCAATAGTAGTATTAATTCATAATTTAACGCTTCCATTGGCAAGGAAGATAAGAATATCCACACCCCTAACTCTCCTTCATTATGAATTAATTCAACTAATTTTAGAGAAATCAAAGTATGACAATCTTCTGATATTTCTAATTTTGCAGAATTCACCAATACCTTTAGTGAAGGAAAAATCGAATTTGACCGTAGCATTTTCGTATTGAGAATTTGCTGCTTATAACATATCAACTCAAAATGATTAGCATTCTCATCTCTATTTACATCCAATAGACAAGAAACACCTAAATCTAGAAGAGACAATTGGTTTTCATTTTTCATATTCCTAATGGATTTATATACATACCAACAAAATAACAATTGAAAAGGAGATTTTACGCTGGCAAGTTCAATTAAATATTCTGCAATATATTCTGCACTTGCCACTTTTTTTAAATAATAGAGATATTTTAGAGCTTCCGGTTTTTTATTTGAATTAATCAATTCTCCTAATCTTGAAATGTCAATAACTTCAGGACTCTCAAGCTCATTTTCTCCGAAAGCTTCATCTTTCTTTAGAGAAAATTCCTTCACATACCCTTCAAGCCATTTCAATAAGTTTTTAGGAGGATTTTCTGGCCTTATTCCAATCAATGATTTTCCAGCTTGAATGACTGGAAGAAGATGGTTTTGGGTATAAGATACCTGTGAAGCAAAATTGAAGAGTGTATCCAAATGGACTTTTAGTTCATCAATATTTGAAGCAGTTTCAGCCACCGTAAGCCCAACCAGTTTTCCTTAATTCAAGAGGATTTGAATCATTATTAATTTTCGCATCAACTACCTCTGCTAAAAAGAGGGGATGATCACCACTTTCTAAAATTTCAACTACTTTACATTGAATGTAGGCAGGAATATCTTTAAGTAAAGGCAAATTATTTTCCAAACTAAATTCCTGTTCATTTAATTTCTCGTTCTCAAAGATGGTAGGTTTAAAAAAAGTTGACGCCAATTCTTTTTGGGTCTCTCCTAATAGATGGAGAATAAATTCTCCCCTCTTTTTCGCAATTTCATAAGAAGCACTATCCCGTTTAATGCAGACTGAAATCATTGGTGGTTCAAATGATGCCTGACTTACCCAGGTAACAGTTGAGACACAGTACTCACCTTCATTCAATGAGGAGAGTATATATACTCCATATGAAAACATCCGCAAAGATTGTTTTCTATATTTTTCATTCATGATATATTCCTATATATTTTATCACCTTAATTAGAACAGCAAATTTACTCTTTATATTTCAAGCCTAAAAAATGATTTCGTTCAATTAACGAATGAATATGTAAATTGATACGTGCAACCCTTTTATAGATTTATATCATAATATGCCCCAAATCGGATTACATGCCATCCTTGGAAACCAATTACTTCGAATTATTCCTTATAAAACAAGACTATATCCAGCAATAATTTTTGGTGCAATTTTACCTGATATGGATGTAATTGCTGTTGCTATCGGTTCACTTTTTTACCAGATTCATCATTCAGAACAATTATTTCACCGAACCTTTTCTCATAGTTTTTTTACCTTAATTTTAATTTATCTCCTTTTTGCAATTTTTGCAGAATGGAAGAAAAATCCTACCCTGAAATCTGTAGGAAAGGGAATAGTATTAGGAATGCTAACCCATATCGTTTTGGATACCTTTTTCTGGTTTCGAGGAATACACTTCCTTTGGCCTCTGCCAATTGAACCCTTTAATATGTGGAAACTTTGGGTACTGCCTGATTGGATATACAGAAGTATGCTTGTATTGGAATTCTTCTTTTTCAGATGGTATGCATGGTTTTTAATACGAAGACATATCCAAACTCCAAATCGTTTGTCATGGATCCTTACATATTTAAATAAATGGAAGATTATTGAGTCTGGATTATTTGTTCTCTTTATAATTATTGGGTTTTGGAACCCTCATTTTTTCAAAATTATGTTCGGGGTCGCCTATATTCCCTCTCTTGCAATGGCCCTCTGGGGAACTTTTATGAGCCGGGATGCATTGGAATATAAATTGAATCATTCTAAATTGTAGGTATTGAAATCATAAGATATTTTTGTTTTAAATTGAAATATACCAAATAATAATAATTAGCTATCTAAGGATTAAATGGAAACCATCTCTACTTTTGTATTTTCTATCGGACTCATCATATTTGCAGCTCACTTTTTTACTGCACTGTTTGAGCGCACCCGTGTTCCCGATGTACTGCCGCTCATATTTCTTGGAATTCTAATTGGTCCTTTATCTGGCATTCTCTCTCCGGATGATTTTGGCTATGTAGGTCCTCTACTTAGCGCGATTGCACTGGTACTCATGCTGTTTGAAGGCGGCAGCCACTTAACCCTGGAAACCCTAAAGACCTCCTTGAAGGATTGTGTTATATTGGCATTGGCAACTTTTATAATCACGGTACTTATAACTATTGGAGTAACACATTATTTAATGGGGAATGAACTCCTTCCAGCACTATTTATTGGTGTTGTACTGGGAAGTATATCCCCAGCAGTGGTGGTTCCCATCGTCCGCATGTTAAATCTTTCCGATAATACAAAATCGACCCTGGTGGTGGAATCTGCCATTACCGATGTTTTGAGTATAGTTATTGCACTGGGGATTTTGAAAACCTTTGAATCTGGGCATAAAAATATCATGGAGTTTATTGGGACAAACCTCATAGCTACCATGGCAATGTCTCTGTTGGTTGGGTTTGGGGGTGCGGTAATTTGGTCTACAATCTTAGAGAAAATCAGAAAATTCCCAAATACTATTTTCACCTCACTGGCATTCATCTTTCTTCTTTATGGATTATCCGAAATTCTGGGATACAGTGGCCCCATTTCAGTTTTAATTTTTGGTGTAGTTTTGGCTAATTCACGAAAAATTCCACTAAGTATTGTTCAGAAATTTGGCACTGGCCACTTAACTGAATTCACAAGCATTGAGAAGACGCTTTTTTCCGAAGTCATTTTCCTTGTTAAAACCTTCTTTTTTATTTTTCTAGGGATGTCTATACAGTTTGGGAATTTTAAAATTTTGTTTATTGGAATTTTACTAACCCTTCTTATTTATGGCGGTCGCTTACTATTAAGCAAGATATTAATATCCAAAGACGCAGCTAACAGTGAAGCTGCAATGATGTCGTTTATTATACCAAAAGGGTTGGCGGCAGCAGTCTTGGCAGAAGTTCCTATGCACATGAACCTACCGTTAGAAATGGAGAATACATTTATAGAAATTAGGGCAGTAGTGTATATGGTAATTTTGTTCAGCATTCTTTTAACGTCTTTCCTTATTTATAGCGAAGGAACTGGTTTCACTCGAGGGTTTTACCAACGCTATTTTTCAAAATATAGTTAATAAATTGGGATAAATAATTCAAACCCCTTTCAGTACATTATATTTAACTAGTCTCTTATTCTACTTATACCCATACTCCCTTTTCTTCATGCCAACTATATTATTGATACCTTCTTCCTTATGGACTATAAATTGAAAAATATTTCATATTTCACTCCATATTATATATTGATTGACCACATAGTTTACTTAATGAATAAACCTTATAAAAATTGTAAGGTCAAAGCAATCATAATACATTAAATTTCCCATCTTAATTTTATTATTATTTAATAATCTATAAAGATATCAATGCCAAAAAAGAAATTTTTCAGCGGGAATCCAACGGCTAAGTCAGATTTTTATGTAGAATTTGTGCCTAATAACTCTGGCGGAGTAAAAATTGATATCCAATCTAAAACCAGAGCTTTACACTTTTCAAAATTAAAAAATTCTTGTCAAAATACTCTCGCTGATTTAAAGGTAAAACATGGCACGCTTTCCGTAATTGATAATGGTGGCCAGTATTTTGTTTTACAGGCACGTATTGAATCTGCCATAAAATCAGCATCCCCTAATAATATTAATAAATCCCTTCCTATTTTCAAAAAACATGCTCAATATAAATCTTCAAGAAGTCGCTTTCGAAGAAGTCGTCTTTATCTCCCTGGAACGCAAGCCAAACTCATGCTTAATGCAGGCATTCATAAGCCCGATGCCATCATATTAGATTTGGAGGATTCTGTATCTCCTATTGAAAAGGATGCCGCACGATTGATTGTACGCAATGCTCTGCGAACATTGAATTTCTTTGGGGCAGAGAGAATGGTACGCATCAATCAGGGTAAAATGGGATTGGAGGATCTGGATGCCATAATTCCCCATAATGTCCATCTGGTATTGGTACCCAAAGTGGAAAATGCAAAACAACTAAAAGCAGTGGATGATAAAATCCAGTCTATTTGCAAAAAATGCGACCGGAAGGACCCCGTATATCTCATGCCCATTCTGGAGAGTGCTCAGGGAATTTTAAATAGTTTAGAAATAGCTAAAGCCAGTAAAAACAATGTGGCTATTGCCATCGGATTAGAAGATTATACCGCTGATATTGGAGTACAACGGACAAATCAAGGCAGGGAGTCCTTATTTGCCAGAAGTCAAGTTGTAAATGCAGCAAAATCTGCTGGACTTCAAGCAATAGATACTGTATTTAGTGATGTGAATGATGAAGATGGATTAAGAGCATCGGTACAAGAAGCCAAGGAATTAGGGTTTGAAGGGAAAGGTTGTATTCACCCCAGACAGATTATACCTATTCATGAAGGGTTTGCACCATCAAAATCAGAAATTGAAAAAGCCAAAAAGGTTGTAATTGCATTTGATGAAGCGGAAAAAAAAGGGCTTGGTGTAGTAGCTCTTGGCAGTAAAATGATTGATCCTCCTGTAGTAAAACGGGCATTACAGACAATTGATCTGGCAATAACAATGGAATTACTAACCGAAAGATGGAAAAAATAATTTTGTAATTTATGAATTTTGTGGTTAATAACTAATGGGGCAAAAACTGAAATTAATTAAAAACAAAGCAGGTAGAATGATACCTGCTGTGGTAAATGGTATTAAATCCGTCCCCTTTAAAGGGATTGGGAAACATTCACCTAGTGGAGTTAAGTCTGCCCCTCCAATTAGCAGTTGTCAACACTACCCAGAATCTGGCAATAAAGTAGTTGCTTCTCTTAAGGAAGCCCTAGAAAAATGTAATATAAAAAATGGAATGACCATCTCTAACCATCATCATTTTAGAAATGGTGATTTGGTAATGAATAAAGTCTTTGATATTCTTGCCGAAACTGGTAAAAAGGATCTACGCTGGTTCCCGTCAGCCTCCTTTCCCTGTCATGAGCCCATGATTAAGCACATGGAAAACGGAGTGATATGTCATATTGAGGGCTCGTTAAATGGTCCCTTGGGAAAGTATGCCTCCGATGGAAATATGAATGGGTTGGCAGTGCTCCGATCTCATGGGGGACGCTGGCAAGCTGTACAGGATGGAGAAGTCCATATTGATGTGGCCATCATTGCTGCCCCTACCGCTGACCCCTTTGGCAACTGTACTGGCGACAGAGGTCCATCTGCCTGTGGATTGTTAGGCTTTGGCCTGGTTGACTCAATCTATGCAGACAAGGTAATAGTGGTTACAGATAACCTAGTAGACTTCCCTTGCATACCATGGCAAATTCAAGGTAATAATGTTGATTACGTAGTGGTTTTAGATAAAATAGGTGACCCCGAAAAAATTGTTTCAGGAACTACCCGTCTCACTAAATCTCCAGATAGATTATATATTGCTGAGCTCACAGCTAAATTTGTAAAAGCTGCCGGAATTATGACAGATGGATTTAGTTTCCAGGCAGGTGCTGGCGGAACTGCTTTGGCATTTGCCATTTATTTGAAAAAAATGATGATTGAAGCTGGTATTAAGGCACGGTTTATTCGCGGGGGTTCCACCAAATACCTGGTTGAAATGCTAGAGGAAGGGCTAACTGATTATATTTTAGATGGACAAACATTTGATTTAGAAGGCGTACGATCAATGAGGGAAAATGCAGGGCATGTAAACACCTCTCCCTTCACCAGTTACAATTGGCATGGAAAAGGTAATTTTGCCTCAATGCTAGATGCGGTAGTGCTAGGCGCCACAGAGGTGGATATAAACTTTAATGCCAATGTAGTTACGCATTCTGATGGACAAATGCTCCATGGTATTGGCGGATGGCAGAATTGCCTTTCAAGCAAATGTACTATTTTACCCATTCCCTCATTCAGGAATCGAATTCCGATCATTGTAGATAAGGTTACTACTTTAGTTGGCCCAGGTGAACTCATTGATGTGATTGTGACCGAAAGAGGTATTGCCATTAATCCTAAGCGGAAAGACCTCATCAAGGCAACCAAACGTAGCGGATTACCTATTCGCAAAATCGAGGAAATCAAGGAAGAAGTAGATGACCTGGTAGGTGCCCCACTAGACAAACCAAATTTCACAGATGAAGTAATTGGTGTGGTAAAATGGGTGGATGGAACCGTGTTAGATTCAATATTTAAGATAGCTCACTAAAATAAACTAAAAAATACAATACTAAAAAACTATGTTGTGTGTTTCGAGTATTTGATAGATAAAGAAAGGAAAAAATGAAAGATAAAGTATTAGAGATATGGCCAGAAATAAACTGGATTAAAGATGAAGGCTTAAGAATAAAAACGCTGGATGCCTGGGTGTACGCTATTGAAAATAGTCCCTTGGAACCAAAGGACTTGGAGGAAATTCCATTTTCATTACTCATTAAAGATTGCAGTGTTTCATTTATGAACCATAAGAGAACCTGTGTACAGTTAGCAGTAGATATAGCCAAAACCATGGCAGATAATTTCGGGAAAGAAATCAAGGTAAATATGGATATTATGATTTCTGGAGCCATACTCATTGATGTAGGTAAACTCTTGGAATATGAAATTGTAGACGGAAAACTAGGTACCAGTGATTACGGAAAGGTGGTGCGACATCCATTCAGCGGTGTGGCAATTGCGGCACGATTCGGTCTACCTCCTGAAGTTCAGCATATCATAGGTACGCATTCAAAAGAAGGAGATCTTGGGAAACGAACTGTAGAGTCGATCATAGTTCACCATGCTGATTTTGTATCATTTGAACCATTTAAGGCATAGATAATATGGCTCAGACTCTAATTGAAAAAATTGTTCAATCTCATGCGGTAAATCTAGATGAAGGGCATGAGGTTAGAAGTGGTGATTTAATTTCTATTAAACCAGCACACGTAATGACGCATGATAATACAGGGGCAGTCATGGGAAAATTTAATTCTATTGGCGCTACTAAGATGTCAAATCCAAGACAACCGGTTTTTACATTAGATCATAATGTTCAAGATAAATCTGATGAAAATTTAAAAAAATATGCTTCTATTGAGCAATTTGGAAAAGAGATGGGGGTTGACTTTTATCCTGCAGGAAGAGGAATTGGTCATCAAGTCATGTGCGAGGAGGGTTATGCTTGGCCTGGAACTATGGCAGTTGCTTCTGATAGCCACTCTAATATGTATGGAGGAATGGGCTGCCTTGGAACACCGGTTGTAAGAACTGATGCAGCAGCATTATGGGCTACTAGCCAAACCTGGTGGCAAATACCTCCCATTTCTCGAATTGAATTGACGGGGAAATTAAAAGATGGTGTTACTGGTAAAGATGTTATTATCACTTTATGCGGTGTATATAATCAGGATGAAGTTCTAAACCATGTATTGGAATTTGTTGGTGATGGAGTTCAATATCTTTCAATTGATGAACGATTAACAATAGCAAATATGACTACAGAGTGGGGAGCTTTAGCTGGAGTATTTCCAATTGATGACATAACAATAAGCTGGCTGAAAAATCGTTCTGAAAAAATAAAAAAACGTGGTCTTGAAAATATTCCTTCAGATATAGATGGTATTAATGGTAATCACCCTCGTATTAATGATGAAAACATCCATAAGCTAATAGAAAAAGGGTTGAAAGCTGATAGGGATGCATTTTATTTTCAAGAAATTAAACTTGATTTAAGTAGCGTAAGTCCACATATTTCTGGTCCGAATCATGTAAAAACAATGACAAATATTCATGATGCTGAGAAAAAAGAAATAAAAATTAACAAAGCATACCTTGTAAGTTGTGTCAATAGTAGACTTGATGATCTAAAGGCTGCTGCGCAAGTAGTTAAAAATAAAAAGATTGCCTCGCATGTGGAGTTTTACATTGCAGCAGCATCTAATGAAGTTCAAGAACAAAGTGAAGATAATGGTGATTGGCAAACACTGATTGATGCAGGTGCAACCCCACTCCCGCCTGGCTGTGGACCATGCATCGGCCTGGGAGTTGGTTTATTGGGTCCAAATGAAGTTGGTATTTCTGCAACGAATAGAAATTTCAAAGGTAGAATGGGCGATCCGTCTGCGGAGACATATCTGTCATCACCTGCAGTGGTTGCAGCATCTGCAATTAAAGGTATCATTTCGAGCACATTTACCTATGAAAAGATCACTCCAAGTAGCAACATAACTATAAATGGGAAACCTAAATCTTCAATAGATGAAGTGAAATTATTAGATGGCTTTCCAGAAAAGATTACTGGTAATATAATATTCTGCCATCAGGACAATTTAAATACTGATGGAATATACCCTGGGAAATATACCTATATTGATGATTTTACAAATGATCAACAAGCTGAAGTAGTGATGGAAAATTATGACCCTGAATTTGGGAAATTAGTTTCAAAAGGTGATTTATTGGTTGGTGGGTATAATTTTGGCACGGGTTCATCTAGAGAGCAAGCTGCTACTTCCTTGAAATATAGGGGCATTCAAATTGTATTGGCAGGATCATTTAGCCAAACATATAAAAGAAATGCAATTAATAATGGTTTTCTTGTAATGGAAGCACCTGATCTTGTTAATGATTTAAAAAATCGCTTGGGAGATGATAAGCTATCAGTTAAGACAGATTTAAATGCTATTATTGATTTTAAAAGTGCTAAAATAACAGTTGAATATAATTCATCTACTGTGAAAGAAATTGAATATCCATTAGCTCCCCTGGGTAAAGCTGCTCAAGAATTAATATTAACTGAAGGACTTGAAAATTGGGTAAAAGAAAATATTAAATAAAAAGGAATATTAAATATGTCAGATATAACCATTGTAAAAATGCCAGGAGATGGTATTGGGAAAGTTGTACTTGATGGAGCAATTAAAGTACTTGATAAAGCTGGGTTTAATGCAAACTATGTAGAAGGCGATATTGGCTGGAAGTTTTGGTGTAACGAAGGCAATCCATTACCTCAGAGAACATTAGATCTTATTGAAGAACACAAAATTGGACTTTTTGGTGCGATTACATCTAAACCTAAAGACGAAGCATTTGAAGAATTATCTCCTTCATTAAAAGATAAAGGTCTAGTTTATTCAAGCCCTATAGTTGGCTTGAGACAACATTTTGGTTTAGATATATGTTTACGACCTTGTAGAACATATAAAGGTAACCCTCTAAACTTTATACGAAGAGGACCAAATGATACAATTGAAGAACCTGAAATTGATGTAGCAATTTTTAGACAAAATACCGAAGGTCTTTATGGTGGAGTTGAATGGAGCAACCCTCCTGATAATGTCTATGATGCTCTTATGAGTCACCCAAAATTCTGTAAAAACTTTGGAGAGACTCCAGTTGAAGAGATTTCTGTTTCAACACGGATATTTACAAAAAAATATACAGAAAGAATATTACGTGCAGCTTTTGAACATGCAAAAAAATATGGCTATAAATCAGTCACAGTATGCGAGAAGCCAAACGTAATTCGTGAAACTTCAGGAATGATGTATAAAATGGCACAACAAATTCAAAAAACAGATTACTCCAATATTGAACTATGGAATACCAATATTGATGCGCAAATGATGTGGCTCACTAAAAATCCAGAAAATTATGGTGTTATAGTTGCAGGAAATATGTTTGGTGACATCGTTTCGGATGGTTTTGCAGGCCTGATTGGCGGTCTTGGTTTCGCAACCAGTGCACAATATAATCCTGAAACAGGTATTGGTGTTTTTGAACCTACTCATGGAAGTGCACCAAAATATGCAGATTATGAAACATCTATAGTAAATCCAATTGCCATGATTGAAACATCTTGTATGATGCTTGACTTCATTGATGAACAAAATATTGCTAATAAAATCAGAAAAGCTGTTTCTGAAGTCATTCAAGAAGGTAATGTACAGACTTATGACATGGCAAAGATGACAGGAAAAGCTGATGTTGTTGAAAAAGGGGCAGCATCAACTGTGGAAATGGCTAACGCTATAATCTCAAAACTATAAGGAATAAAATGGAAAAATCTATTGCAAGACAAATTTCTGAATTTTCAGTTGGGCTAAAATTCGAAGACCTCCCAGATGAGGTAATTAATGAAGTAAAACGCTATATGTATGACTCCATCGGATGTGCATATGGAGGATACCATACTAAGGATTTAAATATCATTCGAGATATCTATATGGAAATGGGAGGAAATGATGAAGCAACCGTGCTGGGGTTTGGAGATAAGCTTCCGGCTGTAAATGCTACTCTTATCAATTCGCTCATGGTTCGCGCTCTTGACTTTAATGACATCTACTGGAAAGATGATCCTTCACA
>JASMKZ010000120.1 GCA_030748955.1 Fidelibacterota bacterium
ATGGCTAATAGTAAAACAATCGATTTTTTCATCACATTCTTCTAATTTTTATTTGTCTATTATTACCATCCAAATCTACCCATCATCCCACAAACAAAAAACCCCGGGTGACCGGGGCTTTATGTAGGTAATCTATTTTTTTGGCCAGCAGGATTCCACAATATTCCCAATCAAATACCCATAGAATAATGTAATCAAAGCATCTCCAACCCGATTAAATAATTCTCCAAAATGATTAAAAATATCATTATCTACTAATGCGAAGGCTAAGATTAAACCTATCATTGTTCCAATCCACCCACCAAGTATCATATCGTGCTTTAAAACTTTTCCTAATTCGTGAAACTTATACCTCTCTTTTTTGGCATAGGTCAGTCCACTAAAGGCAACCACAATTACAAGTGAAGGTATACTTATGAAATTACCGATACCTACATTTGTTATACCTTCAACCCCTAACGCATAGCCCACAGTACCAATTACTAAAAATAGCAATCCAAATATTCCAATTAGTTTATTTATCATATCATTCTTTATGCTATTGAGTAAAATCTACCCCTTTTCCCACAAACAAAAAACCCCACGAGTGTGGGGCTACAAACAATTAACTTCTGTTTTCAAAGCTATCCTGCTGTACAATTAGCAACATTCAAACCATGGGTCTTTATAAAGGTCATTAAAGAAGATTTTTCTATCTTCATCACCTTTAATTTTTTCACCAGAGGTTTTAGCATTTAAAAAACATTTATTCATTTTTTCTGAATCCCCTAATGCTGCATATGATCTGGCTTTACTTTCATATGCATATGCTAAATCAAAGTCTTTAAGAGATTCTTTCATTGTTATATCCATACATGTTTTAGCATATAAAAGAGATTCTTCACCTCGATTCAGTATTGCGAGCACATGAGACACTAACCATTGTCCCCTCTGTTCATTAACAGGTTGATAGTGAGGTGATTTCCTCCAATGGTACAACGATGCCTTGGCAAAAAACAACATTCGTTT
>JASMKZ010000121.1 GCA_030748955.1 Fidelibacterota bacterium
CGCCTTTTTTATTTTATATCATTAATAATTTTTACCAGTCTTCATCGTCCCAATCATCTTCTTCATCCAGAATAAAACCATAGCCTTCACTCTCTAAATGAGTCTTAACAATTTTAGAAACATCTTCTTTTCCTTTTATGCCCCACATGTAATCAATAAGGCCCTGAAATAGTTTTGTTGAATCCCCTTCTAAATTGGCCACAGACTTACCCCAGTTTTCTAATATATCTTCCGCAGGCTCGTCAGTTGGTATGTATGGCGCCGGCATTTTAGTCCCGGGCATGACTTTCTGGGGATCACTGAACCATTCGTGCAACCATTCAGGACGCAGCCTGTTTTTAGTGAGCACTAAATTTGGAGCCCAGGTTAGAGCTGTTTGTTTAGGTTTTTGCTTCCCATAAAAATGGCAATTATTACAGGCACCTAATTCCTGAATCACTTCGCCTGCTTTGTAAGAATCTGAATTTTTATTTATTGTGTGCGGTTTTTCATAAGCAAGCATTTGGTTATCTTTATATTGAAAATATTTAATTATTTTATTCAACTCATTGTCAGCAATCATATTAAATGTTGGCATTCTAACTTGCAAGTTTGGTCGAATCATTGTTGGTTTTTTCATAAAGTTGAATAACCACTCCGGTTGTGCTTTTCTTCCTTCAGTATTCAACAGAGGTGGTGAAAATGATAGTACAAGACTTTCATCTTCTGCTGTGGCCGGGTTGGCTATTTCTCCTAACCAACTTGCAACTGTAGGGGTAATTGCTCCACCGTCATCATCAATTAAATGACAGCCTTTGCAATTATATGTTTGAATTAATCGTTCTCCTTCTTCTACAATAAGATTTTTTGTGGTCATTGGCGGAAGTTTTGATTCCGGAATTTCATCTTTTACAAAACCCATTAATACAGTCACGATAGCATTTAATTCTTTTTCATTCAATCCAAAGTGTGGCATTCTCACTTTTTCCAAGGGACGCTTTACTCTCATAGTGTAGCTATC
>JASMKZ010000122.1:0-593 GCA_030748955.1 Fidelibacterota bacterium
GGCTCCCGGATATAAAAAGCTCATGTCTTGGACTGATGCTCCCATTATGCCAACTCCTGGTGCTGTAGGTGCATTAATTGAGATGGTTGCAGAAAAGGAAAATATTTCAGTGGTAGGTGTTGATATTGGTGGAGCAACGACTGATATATTTTCTGTATTCCAAAAGCAATTTAATCGTACGGTAAGTGCAAACTTGGGGATGAGTTATTCTATTTGCAATGTACTTGCTGAATCCGATTTGAAAAATGTATTACGCTGGGTGCCGTTTGATATAGATGAAAAAGAATTGACCAATCGTATTGGGAATAAAATGATCCGACCCACCACCGTTCCCCAAAGTTTAGAAGAATTAGTGATAGAACAAGCTATTGCAAGAGAAGCATTGCGATTGTCTTTTATACAACATAAAGCATTTGCAGTAAACCTGAAAGGCGTCCAAAAAGAACGGACTATTTCAGATGCATTTGAACAAACAGATTCTGGTGAATCATTAGTCGATATGATGGAACTTGATTTAATGGTTGGATCGGGTGGAGTGCTATCTCATGCACCTCGCCGTGAACAGTCTGCCAGAATGCTCATTGATAGCTTTC
>JASMKZ010000122.1:603-997 GCA_030748955.1 Fidelibacterota bacterium
AGCAGTAGATTCCATTTTCATGATGCCCCAGCTTGGTGTTATGGCGAATATAGAAAAAGAAGAATTAGCTGAAGATGCCCGGAATGCAGCCATTGAAGTCTTTGAAAAAGACTGCCTGATCCGTTTGGGAACGTGTCTAGCGCCTGTTGGAAATGCAAAGCCGGGTGCAATAGTTTTGATAGTAGAATTAACATTGCCAAACGGCGATATTCAAAAACATGAAATTAAATTTGGTGATATTGTCAGAATTGAAGTTCCATATGAACCGATAAAAGCCAAACTCACTCCCGGAAAAGGAATGGATATTGGCGCTGGAAAGAATGAATCCATCGAAACTACAATCTATGGTGGAGTTGTCGGAATTATTTTAGACGGTCGCGGGCGACCTATGGGA
>JASMKZ010000123.1 GCA_030748955.1 Fidelibacterota bacterium
AATCTCTTCTGTTACACCATTTGATATGTTTACAGATATAACATCTCTAGCCGTTGATAATTTAACTTACGATTTTACTTTTACTGCTAATACTAGGACTACTTATACCCCTGAATCTTTAGAGAGTCTTTTAGGATCAAGAGTTCCATCTATAGATAATTCACAAAAAGATTTTAAGTTATTAATAGTTGTAATAACGGATTCACCTTTATCAGATGATGAATGGAATAGGGTGGATGCTACTGCTGAATGGTTTTCTAAAGAAGAAGATGATGGTACAAGTCTTTATAATTTTTGGGAGGCTACAAATGGTGTTGGTACCATTACAATAGAAAATTGAATAAAATAGCACTAAAAAGATAGTGCTGTTGAAATAGATTATTTAATTAAGTAAACATTAAGCCCCGCCCAAAAGCGGGGTTTTTTGTTTCTAGACATTTAGGACTACTGGGATGTAATATTGTCTTAATGAAGCGATTCTTACCATTGTTAATGCTTTCGACCTCCCTTTTTGCTATTTCTGGTTATGTTCGTTTAAGTGAGGTTTCATTTTGTATGGATAGTTGCTCCATATATTATCTTGAGAACGAATATGGTGAATTTTTAACCAATGTAACCCAATTGGATAGCATTGAGGAATTGAATTACTATATTAATAGATTTGTTGAAGTTGAAGGGGATACTGTACAGTGTGTACAGTGTGAAGCAATTAATGTAACCTCAATTGAAATTTCGGATGACTGTCAATGGCCAGTAAATTGTTTTGCTAACCCTTGTGAAATAAGTGAATGCACATCTTATCCTGATGCAGAATGTGTAGCAAATTATTGCGAAGGCTGTTGGGCAGATTATTATTTAGATGGTGAACTAATAAATTGTGATTTATCCATGGATTGTGTTGACCTTACTAGTATTGATTTTGGAGATTGTGATATGGTGCTTGGCATAGGATGGATAAATAATAATTGTGTGACCGTTT
>JASMKZ010000124.1 GCA_030748955.1 Fidelibacterota bacterium
TACATACCCCACAAAGCGACTTATAAGAAAGTCCAAGTATAATTTCTTAAAGTCACATGCAAAGCCCCGGTCACCCGGGGTTTTTTGTTTGTGGGAGGATGGGTAGATTGACCTGTGTCAAAGATAATCACTTTATGGATAATATTGATTGGTATTTCTTTAGCCTCTAATCAAAACTATTTTATAATTAATCATCTTGTTGTAAAGAATGGAAAAATTTTAAAACCATTTACAAACGAAAGAGTAATTGGCGATATTTATAGATATTTTGTTAATGACAATTTGAAATCAGAAAATGTATTTGTAGGAAAAATTACTAAAAATGGTAAGCAAGGAATTTGGACGAGATGGTGGAATAATGGTGGAAAAAAAATCCAAGGATACTATATTGATTCTGTTAAATATGGTAAATGGACCGAATGGATGGAAAATGGAGAAAAATATTCAGAAATGTTCTATAACAATGGTTCTATTATTTATTTAAAAAATTGCATCAAAGATAATTGTGATTGAACATGAAGCCCCGGTCACCCGGGGTTTTTTGTTTGTGGGAGGATGGGTAGATTTTATGTCAATGTTAAAACCTGACTATCCTCATACTTATTTCAACCTGGGGAATGCTTATAATAATGTGACTTCTCTTGGATATCATAAAATCTATATATAGGAACTAATTTTTCGTAATCAATAATTTGTGAATTGATTAAAGAAATATATAAAAATAGAATAAAGAATATTTTCATTTTAAACTAAAGTGAAAAAGTTATACCTATTTTTTTCTCTCTATTGAATTGTTTCAGCCCGCCTGAAATTTTCTGAGATACTGAAGCTACATACTCGCCAGATTCCATTATCGCCCTAACTATCCCACGATTATCAGCCTGAAATTGTAGGCCACTGTATTTACCATTCTTATGTTGAAATAGAAAAACTTTTTTCCTTGGACGGGTTTTAATATAGATACAATTCC
>JASMKZ010000125.1 GCA_030748955.1 Fidelibacterota bacterium
TGTCTTGATAATAGAACAGGACAGCAAGACATATCTAACTGTGATTAAATACCAAGCCCCGGTCACCCGGGGTTTTTTGTTTGTGGGATGATGGGTAGATAATACAGACACACATTGTAATGCTATTTTTCTAATGAGATTATTACCTTTTCATTCTTTTCATGATTATCAACTTCTAAAACAGTTCCAGTAAAATCAGAAGACTCAGAAAGTTTAATAATTTCTTGAATATCAATCCCTTCTTTTTGCAGTTCTTCTTTAGCTTTTTTTGGGATTAAACTTTTTACCATCTTTATAACGGCAAGGGGGATAGAAACAGTTGTTAATGGCTTTTCATTTTCTTGTTCAAATTTCTTAATACATAGTTTTGTCATTTATATCTCCACCTACATAACTTATTATAATCATCGTTTTTAGTTTTGATGTATTCATATTACCTCCATCATACAACAAATCTAATACTGTGCAGTTAGACAATGCAGGGATTAATAAATATCACCTGAGTAAGGATAACCATCAAGCCCCGGTCACCCGGGGTTTTTTGTTTATAGTTCAAAATACTACGTGATTCATTATTAATGATTCTATTTATAGAGTACAGTTTTTAACAAAAAACATC
The DNA here is from genome assembly GCA_030748955.1 of Fidelibacterota bacterium. GTDB lineage: Bacteria > Fidelibacterota > Marinisomatia > SCGC-AAA003-L08 > D37C17 > D37C17. Next base: position 620 of record JASMKZ010000125.1, read on the forward strand.
TGTATTATAACATATAAAAAGGCAAATGTATGATAGAATTTTATTCGTCATTTAATTTCAATTCTATGCAATGGATTCAAGTTGCATTTTGTGCAATTGGTATTGGAATGGCTAAAACTGGTTTAGGTGGCATTGGATTATTGGTTGTACCAATAATGGCTAGTTTATTCGGTGTGAAATCGTCAACAGGTGTTTTATTAATTTTATTAATACTCGCAGATATTTTAGGAGTAGGTTTCTATCATCGTCATGCTAACCTAAATATTTTGATAAAACTTATTCCTAGTACTGCGATAGGAATCATAATTGGAGTGGTGATTGGTGAATTGATAAATGAGGAACAATTTGGTA
>JASMKZ010000126.1 GCA_030748955.1 Fidelibacterota bacterium
GGAGGTTATGTTATGTCAGGAGAGAAAAACGAAGAAATCTGGTTGTTGAAAGTTGACGAAGACGGGAATTTAGAAGAATAAATAATCCTAACCATGAAAATAGCCATTGTAGGAAGAGTTAACCATCAAGCCCCACATTCGTGGGGTTTTTTGTTTGTGGGATGATGGGTAGATTAATTGGATTAATTATGTATAAGATTTGGAACTATTATATGGGGGAACAATGATATCAATGATTTTAGAAACATTATTTAGTGTAGCACTGTTCATTAGTGGTGGTCATTTAGTAAGTACTAATTTCAAATTACACCATTATAATGATGATGATTATAAAGAAATTTTTCATCTAAAGAATAAAGCCTCAATTTCTAAGAATTGCACTAGACATTCTGAAGTGGAAGATATTAAAAAAATAAAGTATCATGATGATGGTGGGCAGAAAACTACCTACAAAGTAACTAAAAATGAGGTACTTGAAAAAGTGGAGAAAAAAGACGCTAACTAAAACTTCATCTTGATACTTAAAATAGCCTCCTCACGGGGGCTTTTTTGTTTATAGTTCGAAGTCCTCAATCTCAGCAGTCAGCAGTGATATCAGCCCCGGTCACCCGGGGTTTTTTGTTTGTGGGAGGATGGGTAGATTTGGGTGTGATTAGATATATAACACTATTACTATTTATTGGGTTAGTCTGGGGGCAAACTAACAAACCATTATCCGTAAATAACCTTTCTTGGCTTACAGGTACTTGGCAGGGTCCGATTGACGGGAATTTACTAGAAGAGATGTGGCTTTCCCCACGTGCGGGTACTATTGTCGCATTAGTGTGTTCGACCAACGAATTAGGTACCCAATTCGTAGAGATTATTCATATTAAAGAAGTTAACAGCACACTTGAACTGCAGTTGCAGCTCTTTGACAATTCGCTATCACCCGCTAGTCCTAAAGCTCACAGTTTTGAG
>JASMKZ010000127.1 GCA_030748955.1 Fidelibacterota bacterium
ATACCACAAACAAAAAACCCCACGAATGTGGGGCTTAGTTCTTCAATGAATTTATTTTTTTAGTCTTATCCATCCAAAATAATGGTTTAATCCTATTAAAATGAGAGCATAAAATATTATACGAAGATAGGGGAAAAGTAAATTAAACATACCAAATTTAAAGGAATCATCTACGAACCAAATTAATCCACCAAAAACCATAAATATGGCAATTGGGTTAACCGCTTCCATTTCTTTAACAATCTTTTCTCTGTTAAAATTATGTCCTCGTCTTTCAAGTTTTTTAATTCTTTGTTCAACACTATACAGGATTAGTTGTCGATAAAGATTTCTCACACTAAAATCTACCCATCCTCCCACAAACAAAAAACCCCGAGTGACCGGGGCTTGATGTTGGATTTTCCACTATTATACTTTTGTCATAGACTCAAAGTTTTCATACAACCTTGGTTCACCTGACTTCTTCCTCACTCCATAGGCGAATTTTTCAAGTCTTGACCAGGGCAGTTTTACTGCTATCCAATCAAATAATAGTTCACCATTTAACAGCCCTTGTTTATAGAGCGTTCCAATTGATTCAAACCATCCGCAAACCTTTGTGGCTTTTCCATATTCATCACTGCCTGGTGGGTATTTATTTACAAATTCGTCATAATCTTCAATGAATGAGTCGCTCCATATCCAATTCATTGCTTCCTGAACTTTCTCTGCTGCTCCCCATCTTAGTAATTGTAACATGATATTTGCATCATCTTGAGTTGGTTTACTCATATTTTCTCCTTTGATTATTTGGAAACTTAATATTCATCCTACAAACAAAAAACCCCGGGTGACCGGGGCTTGATGTTGTAGAAAGGGTAAATCTATTTTAGCAGTACCATCTTCCTGGTCTGCCTATACTCCCCAGCCTCTATCGTATAAAGGTACAGCCCTGCTGATACGG
>JASMKZ010000128.1 GCA_030748955.1 Fidelibacterota bacterium
ACCTGAATGAATAAAAATAATTACAGGTCTATTTGTTATTGTATCACCTGCAGGTTCATAGATATCCATATCAAGATCAATATCTATAGTATTCCATTCAAACAAAAACACAAATGGTAGATCAGGTGCATTACCATATATCACATCTTCCGTTTTTGTTACTTCATCAAATATTTCATCTAGGTAGCGCGTTTGTGATTTTACATATGAAAAAATAAATAATATTGATAGTAAAGCTCTAAGAATCATGTTGATATTTTTTTTGCTTATTGAAAAATTTTCCATTTTAAAATATCATTATTTTTCAATGCTAACAATTTGTATTGGTTAATTTAAATAAATTGTAACAATAGGATTACTTTTACCATATTTAGTTCAAATCTACCCATCATCCCACAAACAAAAAACCCCGGGTGACCGGGGCTATAATGTGATGCGGTGAATCATTAAAACATGGCAGATCGGGAAAGATCAATACCTGAAGAAATCTCCGGGCATATCGGGCATGAAGATATACAAACTACACGGTAATGGTATGCTTGGATTATTGATGAAAAAATGCGGGATGCAACGGAAAAACTGGAAAAATTTGCCCGTCATTTACCGTTTTCAAGTTCTCCCCTCTTCGATAGATCGAACGGTTAGGAAGCACTTGTTCTAGTAATCGAAATACAAGGGCAAGCATGGGTATTACACAGGAGGAAAAAGTTATTCAACATAGATAGATTCCTATGACTCATGGCTCAGTTCCCGGGTCATTAATTTTGCTACAGAATCTTTTGGATCCGCCCCATGAAACAGCACCTGGTAAATCCCCTCTGAAATGGGCATTTCCACCTTATATTTTTCCAGGAGTTGATGTAATGATTTTGCAGTTTCAACGCCTTCCGCCACCATGCGCATATTAGAAAGTATTTCATCAAGTACTTTCCCCTCTCC
>JASMKZ010000129.1 GCA_030748955.1 Fidelibacterota bacterium
GAAGTTACAACTACAGCACTTATAGTTAAGGGTAGCGTAATAAATACAGGAACAACCAAAGTAAGCTCTCCTTGGTATATTGAAGGAATGTTTTATTCTGATACTAACTTCACAACTATATTGGGTGGTGCTAGTCAAACAATAAACGTTCCATTAGAATCTGGCGTAAGTTATAATTGGACATTATCCTTTAGCTCAAGTGACTTCATTGAAGATGAATACCAAACCTTTGGATTTAGAAACCTTCGTGCTTATATAAATCAATAAGATTTTAATTAACCCCCTATGATTCGCAGGCTAATTATATTATTACTTATTGTTGGGTGTGATTATGGAAAATGTTGACCCTCATCAAGAATTTATCTTTGCAATAGTGGTAATATTACATAGGCAAGAGTTAGGGTAAACGATTGCAAATTATATATGTCAAAGCCTCCTGAAATCAGGGGGCTTTTTTTATTCCCATGAATTTAGTGATTTTCATCAAAATTTAAAATCTTCAAACATCATAATTTTAAGTAGTTAGTTAATACTAACTATCTCCTTATTGTTAAAGGGAGGCACTACTCGGAGAAGGGGTGCTTCCCTTTTTTATTTATCGGCTAACCATATTAAGTTTACATATCTAATCAAGGAGATAAAATGAAGAATAGTATTTCAATAAGAAGTGCAATAATTTCTGGTTTCATAGGAACAACCATTGGATTGGCTATTACATATTTTTATAATTGGGGACAGCCAGTTAATCAATTAACAGACGTTTTTATTGCAATTGGAACAGCATCATTTTGTGCATCTTTTGGAGGAAATATTGGAGGGCAGATGGAAATTTTAGATAGGAATAATAATAACTAACCCCCCCTATGCTACGTAGGCTAATTATATTATTACTTATTTGTTGGGTAGAAATAAATGACTAAACTAAAAACACTTTTACT
>JASMKZ010000012.1 GCA_030748955.1 Fidelibacterota bacterium
CCCTACATTACCCTTGTAACTATAAAAATATCAATAACTTTTAAGTCCCACCACCCTACAAATTATTCCAAGTATCAACAGTATTTATTCGATCGAATAAAGGGGTATAAAGAGGGTTTTATTTCTAAAATTGGATATAGAAAAATATCTAAAATTTTCAATTCCGAAGGATTAAAATCACCCACCAATAAAACATTCTATCCATCCTTGATTCAGAGTATTTATAATAAGGGTAAGATTAGGGAAAAGCGATTAAATTCAGAGGTGAGGGTTGAGAAATCAATGGAGGTGAAACAGATTGGGAATGATAAGGTGAAATATTATTTAAAATGAATTTATGGAACATTGTAACTTCTTTTATGAGAATGTATTATAAAATATTATTTATATCTCTTTTGGTATTTTCTTGTAGTACTAAAGATATATGTATTGAGGGAGATTGTAATAATGGAAAAGGGCACTCTACATATTTTGATGGATCCAAATATGAAGGTGAATTTAAAGAAGGTGAAATAGATGGTGAGGGAACCAGTACCTATCCTAATGGTGAAAAATATGTAGGTGAATGGAAATACAATTTAAGAGATGGTCAGGGAACCTATACATCTCTTAATGGTGACAAATATGAAGGTGAATGGAAAAATGGTAAAAGAGATGGTGAGGGAACCAGTACCTATCCAAATGGTGACAAATATGAAGGTGAATTTAATAATAATTTAAAACATGGTGAGGGGACCTATACATTTCATGATGGTAACAAATATGAAGGTGAATTTAAAGAAGATAAAAGAGATGGTGAGGGGACCTATACATCTCAAAATGGTGACAAATATGTAGGTGAATGGAAATACAATTTAAGAGATGGTGAAGGAACCTATACATCTGAAAATGGTGACAAATATGTAGGTGAATGGAAAGAAGGCGAAATAGATGGTGAGGGAACCTATACATTTCATAATGGTCAGAAATATGTAGGTGAATGGAAAAATGGTAAAAAAGATGGTGAGGGAACCTATACCTACCCTAGTGGTGAGAAATATGTAGGTGAATGGAAAGAAGGTGAAATAGATGGTGAGGGAACCTATACATCTCAAAATGGTGACAATTATGTAGGTGAATGGAAAAATGGTAAACAAGATGGCCGAGGAACCACTACCTATTCTTATGGCAAGAAATATGAAGGTGAATATTTACGTGGTAAAAGACATGGGAAATGGATGAATTATTCTTCTTCTGGCGAAGTAAAGTCATATTATCTGTATAAAAATGGTGAACATTCAGGTGAAATTACATGTACATGTTATCCTAATGGACAAATAGAATCAGAAGGTAAAACAGAATGGGATGATAACGAAAAGAAACATGTTAAAATTGGAAAGTGGACTTATTATAAGGAAGATGGTAGTATAGATAGAATTGAAGAATATGTTAATGGGGAATTAATAGAAAAATGAAATTAAGTACTAAAATAGAGAAAAGTGTAACGGAATCCATACAAATATATTAATTGGTTACTATAGAGTAGACAGGAACAACCACAAAATCAGGAAGGTAGACGAACTAGTCTCCCTTTTTAATTTATATCCAATTGTCCGTTTATCCCCTATAATTTCGTAAATTACATCATGAATATCTCCAATAATTATTCATACTTCTACTGTGCTCAGCAAAGGTTTTTTATTCTTCGATTTTGCTTGGTAATTGCTGTTCAATTTTGTTTTCTTTCTGCCCAAAAATGTACTGCCGGTGACTGTGTTGAAGGCTATGGAAATTACATCTACGAAGATGGCTCAAAATATATGGGTATGTTTAAAGAAAGTAAAAAATCTGGTGATGGTATTTTCATATTGTCTGATGGTGGAAAATATAGTGGAAACTTTGAAGAGGATAAAATGAACGGTGAAGGAACGTTTACCTTTTCAAATGGATCTGTGTATTCTGGAGATTTTATAAATGGTGTTAGTCATGGAGAAGGTGTATTTACCTTCCCTGATGGTGCCATTTATGAGGGTGAATTTGAAAATGGTTATCAAAATGGTCAAGGGAAATTAATATTGACTAATGGCATTCAATTTTCCGGCTCATTTATTAGTGGAGTACTTAACGGCACAGGCACTTGGCAGGGAGAAAATGATGAAAATTATATAGGCAATTTTCAGGATGGAAGTTTCCATGGTCAAGGCACATATTTATTTCCAAATGGGTCAAAATATGTTGGGGAATTTCGCCATGGTAAAAAAGATGGATATGGAACTTTTACGTTTAATAATTCATCTGATGATGAAAATTATGTTGGGGAATTTAAGAATGATATGTTTAACGGATACGGCACCTATAATTTCCCAAACGGGTCAGTTTATTCTGGTGAGTTTAAAGATGGTCTTTTTCATGGAGATGGGGTTTATATTCTCAGTGATGGAACGGAGTTTGAAGGGGTTTTCGAGTATGGAGTATTTAGTCATTCACACTAGATAATCGAAAAATATTCGTAATCCTATTCTTTAATAAGTCATCCCTGACAATCCTCCTATATTTATACCTTGAAAAGTGAGTCACTATTAGATTGTTCTGAAAAAATATCCCATGATGTACAGGCGGTATTTTCTCTGAATCCATCTAAATATTCTCGCAGCGAAATAGCAAATAAATTAGAAAATAATACTGATAACCTTGCTATTCCAGAGCAGGTTCACTCAACTGTGGTTGAGTTTGCAAAGCTTCCGGGGATCTACCCTAATGTCGATGGATTGGTGACCACTAACTCGAATATCCTGCTCACGCTGAAAGTAGCAGATTGTGTACCGGTTTTTTTATATGAACCCCTAAAAAGAATAATAGGGCTGGTACATTCCGGATGGAGAGGGACGGTGGAGAATATTGTATCAAATGCCATTAAATTAATGCAGAAAAATGGAGCAGAGTCTAAGGACATTAGGTGTTTTCTAGGCCCCGCCATTGGTAAATGTTGTTATGAAGTAGACCGGGAAGTATCTAAATATATGAATGATGAAGCAAAGGAAAAAATGGGTCACGATAAGTGGAAGGTTGATTTGCATGGTCAAATTAGATATCAATTAACAGAATTAGGAGTTCCAACTAATAGTATTAGAGCATCAAATATTTGCACATATGAATCACTTGAATGTCACAGCTATCGGAGAGATGGAGAAAATGCCGGCAGAATGTATGCATTTTTAAGTTTGAAATAATGGGCTGGATTCAAGCGTTCATTTTAGGTATAGTTCAAGGACTCACCGAATTTCTACCAGTAAGTAGCTCGGGTCATCTTGTATTGGCTCAACATATTCTAGGTGTAAATGAAGCAGGGGTTCTTTTAGAAGTAATATTGCACATGGGTACATTAGCAGCTATTCTTTTATATTTTTACAATGATCTGAAACAGTTGGCAGTGGATTTCTTTAATGGAGCACAGTATGCGCGAAATTATATTATATATTTAGCTATTGCTACAATACCAGCTGTTTGTGCAGGGTTGATTCTCAGAGATATAATTGAGTTAACCTTCACTTTATCGATTGTGAAATGGATGTTCATGATAACGGGAATCATAGTAGGTTCAACGTATTTTTCCAAAAATAGACCTCAAAGGGAGATGGTATTAATTATTGCATTTTGTATTGGGATTGCACAATCTTTTGCCCTGCTGCCAGGAATTTCCCGTTCAGGTATTACAATATCTCTTGCCCTCATTATTGGTATTCAACATAAAGAAGCGGCAAAATTTGCTTTCTTTATGGCAATCCCTGTTCTCTTTGGTGCCGGGTTACTACAGGTGATTTCAATTGAACATCAAGTTAATATTCTAACGGGTCCATTAATGGTAGGATTTATTTCATCTGCTATAACAGGATATTTAGTAATAAGTTGGTTATTGGATGTAATTTCAAGGGGTAAATTCTATGGGTTTTCCCTATACTGTTTTGCGGTTTCCTTGTTAGCTTTTATACTATAAAAATTATTAATAATTATGAAAAATAATGCATCTATCGGTCAAATAATCCGTAGAATACGGACACGGGAGATTGCCCCTGTTTATGCACTGTATGGCGGAGATTCATTTCTTGAAGATTATTTTATTCAAGAGCTGTCAAAGTCCTTATTGGCAAATAATGGGACGAAGACCCATTATTCTTTAGATCAGGATTCTGATGAAAAGTTATTCGGGGAACTTTCAGCAATTTCAATGTTTGAAGAAAAACGTATCATTGTTGTCAGGGAGATTAAGAAACTGATTAGTAAAAAGGGCAGGCAGGAGTTGATTCAGTATATCCAAACCCCAAACCCCCATATTGTATTATTGATTATTTCAGCAGAATTTGATTTGCGAAATAGTTTTTTAAAAAATATTGCAGAAAACTCAGAATTATTGGATGTGAGAACTCCCTTTGAAAATAAAATGAAGGAATGGGTGAAGTTTATGATAAACAGTAGAGGGATCAAAATTACTGAGGGTGCTATAGATCATTATATCCGGAGTTATGGAGATTCCACTGCTCATGTTATCAATGAAATAGAGAAAGCATTCCTCCTATTGGGAGATATAGAAATCAATGAAAATAATATTGAAAAATTAGATGGTTTTGACCGCGTATTTCAAATATGGCATTTACAGGATAGCTTGGGAAAGAAAGAATTACATACATCATTAGAAATCGCAGCCTCCTTAACTGAAAATGGAACAAAATTTCCCCAGATATTAGTAAATTTAGTTTATTTATATCAGCAATTACTTTGGAAAAAAATGGGACGGTACAAACCCAACGGTTATACAGGAATTAATAAAATTATTACTTCAAATTTATCTCTTTATCATAAGGGATACTCTTATGGAGAATTGGTCCAGGTAATTCAAGAGTTGCGAAAATTGGATGTATTAAGCAAATCAACCCCAATAAATGATGTTTCTCTTATTCAACCCTTAATTGTTAAAATATGTAAAAATCAATATGTCTAATTTTGAATTAACAGATGAGGAACTAATCAAAAAGTTCCAAAATGGAGATGTTGGAGCATATAACCAGATTGTTTATCGCTATAAAGACAGATTATTAAATTTTATTTATCGTTTTTTAAATGATATTGATCGAGCAGAGGATTTGGTGCAAGATACCCTAATAAAACTATACACACATAAAGATTCATATAGGGAAATTGCAAAATTCTCCACATGGCTATATACTATTGCTGCTAACCTTGCTCGCACAGAATTACGAAAAATAAAGCGTAGAAAAACTTTTTCGGTTTCAGAATTGAGTCGGGATGATAGAGAATTTATAATTTCCAGTCCTGATATTGAACCAGATGATAAAAATTTAGCACAAATATTTGAAAAAAACGTCCAAAGAGCATTAGTGGAACTTCCTGATGATTTTAAGACAATTATCATACTTCGAGATATTCAGGAACTTTCTTATGATGAAATTAGTAAAATAGTGGAAGTTCCTCTTGGAACGGTTAAATCACGTATTAATAGAGGAAGAGTAAAATTGCAGGAATTATTAAAAAAGAAAGAGGAGAGACCATACTGAATGAATTGTTACGATTTTGAGCTGAATATATCAGCATACATAGAGGGAGAATTAAAACAGGCAGTTCGAGAGAATTTCATCAATCATAAAGAAACCTGTGATAATTGTTTTGAAAAATTAAGTGATATTTCCAAATTAATGGAAAATATGCTAAATATTTCAAATGTGAAAACATCAAGTCAATTTGACCAAGTACTTCGGGAAAGGATCCTTGAAATTGATAATAAGGGACCATCGGTTTGGCAACGGCTCTTGCTATTTAAGCCACTTGGTTTTGAACCGATTCCAGCATTGGGATTTGCCATGGCTTTTGTAATGGTAATTGGTGCTTCTTTTTTATTATTAAATCAAGATGGTTTGCCCAATGTTGACTTTGAAAAGCTATCCACTCAATCCCAGCAGAAAACTACGAATCAGTTTAAACCATCAGTTATTACCCCAACCAAAAATTTGCCATCTATGGCAGATTCAGACACATCGGGAAAATCTAATCCAAAACATTTAGAGAATCGAATTCAATTAGTTGGTGGCAATAAATAGTAATAATCCTCGGATTTATCGTTATAAACCCAGTAGTTTTACAACTGTATTATTAGTGCAAATAGTTTAATTTTATGAAAAAGGAAAACTCATAATGGCAAAGAAACAATCCTTTGGCGAAAAAGTTGGAGATGCAAAAAAAACTTCAAAAAATCATATCATGTTAATAAGATCCGGTCGATCAAACAAAACAGGTGCATTACGGTTTAATGGAGAAATGGTCCATGTTCCAGAAGGAAAAAATGCTGATGGCCTTGTAAAGGAATTGCTCGCTAACAAAGCGTAAGTTAATTATATTATTAATGAAATAGGAGGGTAATTCCCTCCTATTTTTGTATTTAGACGTATCTTATGGGATTATGTTTATAATATTTAGAAAAGTACTATCAGTAGTTCTTTTTATGGTTCTCATTTTTGGGAATACTTCCAATAAAGGTGAGTCATATGAATATTTTATGAAAGCCGAATATGAGCTTCTCAAAAATGATTTTAAAATGGCAGAAAAATATTATAAAAAGGCGCTTTCTCTTTCTCCCGATTCTCCCACAATTCTACATTCATTAGTTGATTTAAAAATCTATCAGGGAAAATATTCCGATGCGATCAACTATTTAGAAAGAAACTTAATATTAGATCCAGATAATAAAGATATTGGACTAAATCTTTATGATATATACTCTCAGGAAGGAAATAATAAAAAAGCTGAACTATTAATAGATTCTCTCCTAAAAATATATCCAGATGATCTAGATATTTTATATGCTAAGGCAAGCACCCAGTTTTCAAAACAGGAATGGAAAGAATTATTAAAAACATATGGAAATATTTACGAAGTTGATACGAATCAAAATGAAATTCTATTAAAAATTTATGAAATTGGAGTAGCTACGGCAAATATAGAGTTAGTTTGGGAAATATTAATAGAATTAAAATCTAGATATCAAGACCCAATTATTCATGAATTATTAATTGAAATTGCCGATAGTAATGGTGAATATTTAACGGCGATTTCATTACTAATTGAGATGCGGGATAATACTGGTAGTACAGATGAACAATTAATTAAATTAAGTCAGTTATATTTGAGAGTTGAAAAATTTAATGATGTTGTAGATAATTTATTTCCTATCTATAATGCGGGGAATCATTCCTTAGATGTGCTGAGAATGCTTTTAATCGCTTTCTCCTCTCTAGACCAGACAGAAAATGAAGTTATTATTAGTGAGATATTAATAAAAGAGTATCCAGAGTTGCCTGTAGGATTTGAAGCCCTCTCCTTTGCTTATATACAGGCTGGGGATAACAATAAAGCAGTTGAGGTTTTACTTCAGGCACTTATAAATTTCCCAAATGAAGTTTCATTTCCCTTTTCATTGGCAACTATTTTTAATAACTCAAGGGAATTTTTGAAAGCTGAAAATTATTATCATACTGCCCTTTCTATTCAGCCAGATTTAATCGCAGCAAAACATGCCCTTGCGATAATGTATGAGGATATGAATGATACCAATCGATCGGATTCCCTCTTTCTCCACATAATTAATCAGAATGAAAATGATGCTGGTGGAAGAAATGATTATGCTTACATTTTATCAGAACGAAAGGAATCTTCTAAGGACGATTTTAATTATGCACTTCAATTAGCAAAGAGTGCTATTGCAATAGATCCTGAAAATGCGGCTTTTTTGGATACAATTGGTTGGATATACTATAAATTGGAAACCTATCAAAAAGCCGAAGAATTCCTCGAAAAAAGTCTAAGCATCAATGATGATAACCCTGTAATTTTAGAACATCTCGGTGATATTTATATAAAATTGAATAAGACCACTGAAGCTATTAACACTTATGAAAAAATACTTGAAATAGATTCTGATAATCAGATAATAAGAAATAAAATAAAATATATATGATTGAAAATCATTCTATCAGCATCATTGTCCCTGTTTTAAATGAAGAAGGCTCTTTAGAAAAATTATACTTAGAGTCTACTAAGTCTTTAAAAATATATTCTAATTGGGAATTGATTTTTATTGATGATGGAAGCGATGACGAGTCTCATAATATTATGCGAAAATTAGCTGATAACGATGATAGAGTATCAGTCATTCAATTTTTTAAAAATTTTGGCAAGGCAGATGCACTTTCGGAGGGATTCAAACAAGCAAAGGGCGACATAATCATTACCATTGATGCAGATCTTCAGGATGATCCTGCTGAAATTCCCCGATTAATTACAAAAATTCAAGAGGGTTGGGATGTCGTCTCTGGTTGGAAAAAGGATAGGAAAGATCCAGCCTCAAAACGGATTCCTTCAAAGCTTTTTAATTTAGTAACCAGGATATTTACGGGAATTAAAATTCATGATTTTAACTGTGGGTTAAAAGCATATCGACAGAAAGTGGTTAAATCTATTGATATTTACGGGGGGCTTCACCGCTATATTCCTGCAATAGCTGGGCAAAAAGGGTTTTCTGTTACTGAGATTGAAGTGAATCACCGCCCGCGGGAATTTGGAGAAACCAAGTATGGGGGAAATAGATTATTCCATGGATTTTTCGACCTGTTTACCATGTTATTTACAGGAAAATATTTTGACAGGCCTCTCCATTTCTTTGGATCTATCGGACTGTTCTTTATTATTATATCAACGGGTTGTGAAATATTTCCTATTTACGATAAACTTGTAAACGGCATCCCTTTTCAAATACATTTTGCCCTCATAGTATTTGGTGCCATGGTATTTGGGTTAGGCCTATGGTTTTTCTCTATAGGTCTATTGGGAGAATTACTTATTAAAGCATCAGGAACATCTGAAAAGAAAATCCATTCTGTGTATTCAAAAAAGCAGAAATAAATGCAAATAGCACTTATCTCGGTAGCACCACCTTATCGAGGTGGAATTTCCAAACAGACTTCCATTTTGGTTGAAAATCTGTCCAAAAATCATTCGGTTGATGTCATAAACTATTCACGTCAATACCCTGATTTTCTTTTTCCTGGGAAAACCCAGTATCTAGATGATAAATTAGAAAATGACAATAGTTCAAGGATGATTGACTCAATAAATCCCCTCACATGGTTCAGCACAGGAAACAAGCTTGCCAAGAAAAATTATGACCTGGTTATTTTCAGGTTTTGGAATCCTTTTTTTGCACCAGCTCTGGGGGTCATTTCTGGAATCATAAAGAAGAAATCCTCCTACACAAAATTAATGTCATTATGTGATAATATCTTACCTCACGAAAAAACACCCTTTGCATATTTTCTTACCACGTATTTATTTGATAAGTTAGATGGGCATATTGTACAATCTAGTCAAACAGAAAATGAACTTCAAGAAGTGGTAGAGAATCCTGTATATGAGAAACGGTTTCATCCCATATATACCAATTTCCCCAAAAAAATAGATAAAATTACCGCCAGAAAAAAACTTGGATTATCAGCAAAAAATATCATTCTCTATTTTGGTATAATACGAGACTACAAAGGGTTTGATATATTATTAAATGCAATAGCTGAATTGAAAGATAGTGGGCTTGACTTTCACCTTTTAGCAGGGGGAGAATGTTATGGAAGTGATGAAAAATATACCCAATTAATTTCTAATTTAGGTATTTCTGATTATATCACCTGGCATAACAAATATATACCGGATTCTGAGGTGTCCAACTATTTTTCTGCTGCAGATGTTGTTGCGTTGCCCTATCGAACCGCTTCCCAAAGTGGGGTTACCCAAATAGCCTATTCTTATGACCTTCCAGTTATTGTCACTAAAGTAGGTGGACTTCCAGAAATTGTGGATGAGGGGCAGTCAGGGTTTACTATTGAACCAGAAAATCCAAAAGAGTTGGCGAATATATTAGAAAAGAATTTAAAAGTAGGTACATTCCTAGAAATGGCAACCTATATAAAAAAATTTAAACAAAAATTCTCATGGGAATATTTTGTTAATGGTATTGAATTGGTGTATTCAAGAATATGACTGCGCACATAAAAATTCTCATATTAAACTGGAATGGCAAACATCTGCTCAAACCCTGTTTAGACTCAGTAACTGCCATAGATTACCCCAATTTTTCAGTAATGGTTATTGATAATGGATCAGTAGATGATTCTGTTAAAATGGTTAATGAAAATTTCCCCGAAGTTGACATTATAGAGTTAAAAAATAATTTTGGGTTCGCAGGTGGATACAATCGATGTTTCACACAATTAAGAGATGAATACTCTGAATTGGTTCTTCTGTTAAATAATGATACTGAAGTGGATCCTGATATTCTTAATAGTTTCATCCAGGCAAAAGAAAAGTACGGAGATAATAATGTATATGGTGGAAAGATATTTTATAAGAAAAATCCAGAAATAATTTGGTATGCTGGTGGAAATGTGAATTTGAAATACTTAAAAATATCTCATAGAGGCATTCGCAAACCTGATTCACCAGAATATTCTAAACCCATGCAAACGGATTATATCACAGGTTGCTGTCTGTTTACCTCAATGGAAATAATGAACCAACTGAATGGGTTTGATAAGCTTTTTAATATGTATGGGGAAGATGTAGATCTTTGCCTTAGGGCAAAGGCAGAAGGAATTAATTGTTATTATTGGCCAGATGCAAAATTATGGCACCATGTATCTGCTAGCTTTGGGGGTGCGTTTTCATTGAAGAAAATTAATAAAAAAATTGCTAGTAATTGGAGGTTGTTAAAAAAACATCATAATCATTATTAATAATGATTTAATTTATGAAAGACACTGACTCATGGAATTGGAGTTGAAAAATTAAGAGAAGAAGGATATACTGTCAATGTATTAGAATAAAAACCAATATCATTATAAGCTGATGTACTATTTATGAATATAGTATGGTATTCTGAAGTTAAATGGAACTATTTGCGTACACGTAAACAGAACCTGTTAACATACTTTCCACTCAATGATAGAATTGTATTCTTTCAACCTTTCTCTTTTGTAAAGAAAAACTTCTTTTTCCCTAGAAGAGAGGGGAATATTTATTACCTCACTCTTCCTACATATAGGAAATCCAGCTATAAATTCATTGATACGTTGATGTCATTCAACATATTCAGAAATATTTTTTATAAATTTATTAAGTGGTATGCAAATGCTTGGATAATTATACTGTTAAAGAAAAGACCCGATTGTATATGTATATCCAATATTTATTATTTATCATTAATTGATCATTCTAAAATGCCTGTAATATGGGATTATAATGATGATCCTGAACAATTCGGCAAACAGCCTGAATGGGCAATGAAGGAATTTGAAGTTTTTCTCAGGAGTAATAATAAAATTATTTCTTGTTCAATAGGAATAACACAATATTTGTTAAAGAAATATAAATGTTTAGCTGTTACTATACCAAATGGTGTTGAATTGTCACATTTTAATAAAGATTTATCATTGGTTCAAAAAAGCAAGAAAATTGTAATAGGATATGTAGGTATAATATCATCTTGGTTTTTTGATTTTGAATTGGTAAAAATGATTTCACAACAATACAGATATTGTGAAATCCATCTGTATGGACCCTGCGATAAGGAAGCTAAAAAAGATTTAAATGATTTATTGTTAATGAATAAAAATATTAAATATGAAGGTTCGCAATCATATTATGTATTGCCTGAGATAATGAGAAAATTCAATGTAGGTATTATACCGTTATATTCAATCCCTGAAGTATGGCGTGCAGCATCCGGGAAGTTGTTGCAATACCTTGGGGTTGGTATTCCTGTGGTATCTGTTTGGATGGAACAATATTCAATGTTGAAAGAGAACGTGTATTTTACAAAATCACACGCTGAATTTATTGGAGCATTAGAAAAAGCATTAAAGCAACCATTCATGCCAATGGATGATAAACTAAAAGAATACGATTGGGAAATGCTCTCAATAAAATTTCGAAATGAATTACTAAGAGTGAATGAATAATTCAACAAAAATTGCCAAAGAGTCTGTAATTTCTTTTTCCGGTATAGGAATGGGTCAGATTCTCCGCTATATGTTTACCACTCTATTAGCAAGATGGGCAGGCGTAGAACTCTTGGGTATTTATTCTATTTCAAATGCAGTAACCCGTATTATTGAAGCAATTGGTAAACTGGGGTTGGATCAGGGTACCCTGCGAGGTGTAAGCCGGGAAGAAGAGAATTTAGGAAAACAGTCTGTTATCCTTTCTGCGCTTAAAATGGGTGCTATATCGGGGTTGCTTTCCATGCTAGTCCAGATTGCATTAGCCAGATGGCTGTCTGAAAATATGTTTCATGAATCTAGCTTGTTGACGAAAGTTATTGCGATTCATGCCCTTTCACTGCCTTTTTATATCATTATTCATATTTCTGCTTTTTCTACCCAGGCGTATAAACTACTCAAATATAAAATTGTAGTAACTGAAATTCAAAATCCACTCATTTTACTGTTAGCAATGCTTGTCTGTTATTTTTTCTACTCTGCAGAATCTGCTATTATTATTCCGGTTGTGCTTTCTGCTGTTATAGGGTGTATAACAATAACGATATTATTGAAAAAAGTTTCAGGTGTTAATATTCTATCTGTTAATAAGGGAATGTTTAGCCGAAATTTATTAAATTATTCTCTGCCCATTATGTTCATGTCAATCCTAGGTACTGTATTGCATTGGACAGACGTAATCATGCTGGGTTATTTTACGGACTCCGCAACTGTTGGAGTATACCATCCTGCAGCCAGGACTGCAGGTATTATCCGTATAATCCTATTGTCATTTGCAGGTATTTATGGTCCCCTAATGGCGGAAATGTATGTCAAAAAACAGAATGTAGAGATGAATCATCTTTTTAAATTGGTTACCCGATGGATCACCACCTTTTCTTTTCCATTTGCAATCTTGATTTTGCTTTTCCCCAAAAAAATAATGTTAATATTTGGGAACCAGTTTCTTCAGGGATACCCAATTTTAATGATATTGGTTTCAGCCGCTTTCGTACAGGCAGTTTTTGGGATTGGAGGTATCACACTGAACATGACCGGATTTCCTAAAATGAACCTATTGAATACCTTCATAGCATGCGGACTGAACATTGGCATAAATTTCTACCTAATACCAACAATGGGTGGAATGGGGGCTGCAACTGCAACTTTAATAACCCTGTCATTCATCGCCTTTATACAAATTATACAAAATTGGAAATTACTTCAACTTACTCCATGGAGTCCAAAACTAGTAAAACCAATTATCGCTGGAATTGTGGCTTTTGGCGCAGGTTATCTCGTGAAAGGTTCGATTATGCCATTTCATACCATCTTAACCTTAATCAGTGGCGGATTCATTATCGTTATTGTATTTTTTACCATACTTTGGCAACTTGGATTAGATGAAGATGACTCCGGTTTATTGGCAGGTATTCACATTATTCTAAACAATTTCAAATCTAAAGCCTCTGATAAAAATGAAAATATTAACTAAGTACCAATTTCATCTCATTTCAATAGGCATCATTGCCTTGGCAGTGGGAATTCTTTTCCACAAACCTCTTACAGGTGAATTTACTTTTGGAGGTCCAGATTCACTCTCTCCTAGTGCTGTTCATCAGGGAATAGAATCTGCTGAAAAAGAATTTGGAGAATATCCTCTCTGGCTTCCTTGGGTGTTTAGTGGATTACCATCTATTCATTCATTCCAGAATATATCGGACTTTTATTTCCCGAATATTTTTATGAATATACTAAGATCCATGGGAATCCCAGGATTTTGGAATTATATATTTCATTTCATTTTAGCAGGGATGGGGGTCATTGCGCTCCTCACTCAATTGGGAACCAATCGTATCGGCGCATTATTTGGCGGACTATCATTTGCACTCATGCCCTATCTTATTACTATGGTTGTACATGGGCATGGCAGTCAAATGATGACCACTGCGTGGATTCCCTGGGTGATTTGGGCAATAATTCGTTTGTTTGATAAAACAAATATTGGGAATCTTGGCATTTTGGGGTTGATAGTAGGTCTTCAGCTTCAGCGAGCCCATGCCCAAATTGCCTATTATACCTGGATGGCAGGAGGTCTGCTCATTCTATTCCTCCTATGGAACATCCATAATTCTAAAACAAACAAACCTAAGTGGCTAATCTACACTGGCATTGGGTTGGCATTAGGATTATGTATGGCCATGTGGATTTACCTTCCGGCATTGAATTATGCCCCTCATTCCATCAGGGGTGCTGGAGGCGGAGGAGGCACGGGTTTTGAATATGCCACTGCCTGGTCATTCTCTTTTGGAGAAATGTCTACTTTCTTCATTCCCTCCTATTATGGTTTCGGTGGTGCCACATATTGGGGTAATATGCCCTTTACGGATTACCCCAACTATATGGGAATAATCGTCCTTACTCTAGCCATAATTGGATTTTTATTTTCCCAAAAGAAAATTAAATGGTTCTTTGCCTCAACCGCACTTTTGGCCCTACTAATTTCCTTTGGTAAAAACTTCTTTTTCTATGAGATATTTTATGATTATTTCCCCTATTTTAATAAATTCCGGGTACCAGCAATGTTTCTTATCCTCACCCAATTTTCTATTGCTGTATTCGCAGGATTAGGTCTCGATATATCCACAAAAATTATTTCTAATAATAATATTGAAATGGTGAAAAAAATGTTCTATGTGGCAGGAGCTATATCACTGATCATTATTGGATTGAAATTTATGTTAGGCAGCCACCCTGATTTCGGTTCTCGAAGTCACCCAGTGCTCAACACTCTTAGAATAGGCTTAATAAATAGCGATATGACGAAATCAATTTTATTTCTAATCATTAGTGTAGGTGTCTTTTATATAACTCGAATGGGTTGGATCACTAATAGGGTGTTGGCAGCCATTATCATGAGTCTATCAGTAGTTGATTTGACATTGGTAGATCATCAGATAATTCAGCCGGAAAAAGACAGCTACCGCCAATCCACAATGACTAAGAGATCTGTGAAATCTGCATACCTGAATGAAGATGAAGTGATTCGGTTTTTAAAAAAGGATACTACATTATACAGAATACTGCCCCTGGGAAGTTTGGCAAATGAAAACAGATGGTCTGCTTTCCAAATTGAAAGTATCATGGGCTACCATCCGGCGAAAATTTATCGCTACAATAAGGTGAAGGATGAAGTAGGTTGGAATTCCCTTGGCGTACTGCAAATGCTTAATGTAAAGTATTTAATTACCACAGAAGAGCTGCCTCATCCTGCATTTGATTTGGTCTTTGTTGGTAAATTATTTCATCAGGGAAAATATCAACAAACAAATGTATATCAATTTAAGTATACCATTCCAAGGGCTTTTTTCACACAAGAAGTTAAGGTGATTCCTGAGATAGAAAACCAATTAACTGTACTTAGAAAACCAGATTTTAATCCCCTTGCTACTGCAATTATAGAACAAGAGGTTGGGGTAGTTAAATATGATCCCAATTCTCAGGCAAATATTACCTTTTGGTCTCCCGACAAAATTGAAATTGAGGTGAGTGCACCAATTGATCAGTTTTTAGTTTTAAGTGAAATTTATTATCCCAAAGGGTGGAAAATTACAAGCCATCCAGATTGGGAAATACATCCGGTGAATATCATTTTACGAGGGATTCATATCCCAACTGGTGAACATCATATTGCCATGGAGTTTATCCCAGATGATGTCCGCTATGGGACCTTCTTAACTTGGGGTTCCACTATCCTATTATTATTGTTCATTGTAGTATGGGTTAACCATAGACGAAAAGAAAATGAAAGCCTTGCAGAAGCCATTTAACATCAAACTCAGTCTGTTTATATTGGCTATGACCATTATTGTCATGATATTCTGGGTAAATCGCATCATGATAAATCAATTACGGGATGAAGCTCGCTTGCAGGCGGAGATTCTTGCCAAATCATACTCCGATGCTATTAACAGCAGTAATGAGGATGACATTCGGTTTGTTATGGATATTCTTCTGCCTTCCATGAATTTTCCTATTCTCATTACCTCAAAAAACGAAATATCTGCTGGATTAAATTTGGGACTTTCTGCTCAAGAGGGCAGTGATGAATACAATTCCCAAGCTTGGGTGATGGTAAAAAAGATGGATCAATCTTTTCCTCCATTAGACTTAGTTTGGGATGATGTGAAATGGGGAGAAATTCATTATTCAGACCCTCAAGTGGTAACCCGTCTGCGTTGGATGCCCTATCTTGAAGTTGGCTTTGGAATTACATTCATTCTCATCACCCTTTGGGGAATGAAGCTCATTCGCAGGAGTGAGAAAAATTTAATTTATGCTGGAATGGCACGAGAGACTGCCCATCAATTGGGAACTCCCGTATCCTCTCTAATGGGTTGGGTGAAACTTCTTCGGGAAGAAAAAGAAGATCATGACATAATATTAAATTCCATGGACCAAGATATTTCACGACTCTCTGAAATTTCGGAACGATTTTCTAAAATTGGGTCCAAACCCAAACTGAAAGAAATTGTTCTATCAGAATTGATTTCTGAAGTGAGTGAATATATGAAAAATCGCCTTCCCAAACAATCAGGGGTTGAAATAAACTATTCGGGAGATAGTAATATAACCATCCAAGGGGACTGGGTATTAATTCGGTGGGCAGTTGAGAATCTTATGAAAAATGCAGTAGATACCATGGGAACCAAATCTGGAAACATATCAATAATCCTCACCCAAACCGAAGCGGGGACTCAATTGGATATGAGCGATACAGGTAAAGGTATTCCACGCAGTGATTGGAAAAATATCTTTCGCCCTGGACATAGCAGTAAGCCTCGAGGTTGGGGATTAGGCTTGAGCCTCACCAAACGAATTGTTGAAGAAATACATGGGGGAAACATTAAAGTTCTACGGTCTAAACCGGGGAAAACAGTTTTCAGGTTAAATTTTCCATTGTAATAGTGGATATAAGGAAGGGGTGATTTAAGCTGAAATTAATTTAATAGATGAAATTAAAACGATTCTTTTTTTATATCCTGAACTACGCTTAAATTTTCCACTTGTCTTTTATATAAGGAATTAGAATTATGGCAAAAATATGTGAAATCTGTGGAAAAAAACCAATTGTAGGAAATAATGTGAGTCACTCACATCATAAAACTCGTCGACGCTGGTTGCCTAACCTGCAACGAGTCCAGGCAATGATTGATGGTACCAAAAAAAGGATTAAGGTATGTACCAATTGCTTGAAATCAGGAAAGGTCTTAAAAGCTATTTAATAGCAGATACATTTTCTAAGTTTAAAAACCTCCTATTTTGGAGGTTTTTTTATTGAGAGATATTTTATTTTCTTCAATTACCCATAAATAAAAGCCTCTCATTTCTGAGAGGCTTTTATTGGTATCTAACAATTATTGAGGGGAGAGTATTCCCCTCACTCTATTTGGCAGTCCGTTATTGTTCTGGAAAACTACTGCCGGATTTATTCTTGACGATTACGAATAAATGCTGGTACGTCCAGGTCATCCCCAAAGGTAATTACTGGTCCTTCTGTTGTTGTTTCTTCCTGCGTATCATCTTCTTTGAACAGAGAAGGATTATTGTCTGATTCATCCATCTTTACGGGTGTATCTTGTGCCAATATATGATTTTCATTGGCATTATTATCAACCCGAGGCAGGGTGAAATCAGGTTTAGCTGTATGGGGAATAGAATTATATTCCCGTTTTGTGTCGCCATTTAATCCGGTAGCAATCACCGTTACCCTAACTTCATCGGTAAGAGTTTTGTCTAATACACATCCCAGAATGACATTGGCATCAGCACCAGCTTCTTCATAAATAATGCTAGAGGCATCATTCAGCTCATGAATAGTCATATTATCCGGCCCGGTGATGTTTACCAATAATCCCTGTGATCCGGTAATACTGGCATCCTGGAGCAGGGGAGAATTGATTGCCTGTTGTGCTGCTAAAATTGCCCGTTCTTCTCCATGTGCAATACCTGTACCCATAATAGCATCACCCATATTCTCCATAACCGTTTTCACATCAGCAAAATCAAGATTAATCAACCCCGGAATGTTAATAAGGTCAGAAATTCCCTTGGTCGCCTGATGCAGTACTGAATCCGCTAATTTAAAAGATTCCGTAACGGTTGTATTTTCATCGGTAATTTCCAGTAGTGTTTCATTTGGAATTGCCAGAAGGGTATCACAATTCTTTTTCATTTCTTCAATGCCTGCCAATGCCCGTTTGTGGCGTTTAGGCCCTTCAAAGGCAAATGGCTTGGTTACAATACCTACTGTGAGAGCACCCAATTCTTTTGCAATTTTAGCAATTGCAGGAGCAGCTCCGCTTCCAGTACCACCTCCCATGCCAGCAGTAATAAATACCATATCAGAATTTTCCAATGTGCTGGTGATAACTTCTTTATTTTCTTCCACAGCTTGCTGCCCGATTTCAGCATTGGCACCAGCCCCCAGCCCTTTTGTCAGTTCTTTTCCTATTTGGAGTTTTGTTTGAGAATTATTATTCTCTAGATCTTGCGCATCGGTATTCACAGCAATAAAATCTACTGAATTCATACCACCCTCTATCATCCGGTTCAGGGCATTTCCACCACCCCCGCCAACACCAACTACTATTATCTTTGCTTTTTGTTCTTTCAGATCAACAGGTTCAAATAACATGTCTTACTCCTTTTTTTGTTTATTGTTAGTACCAAGTTTTTATCCAGTCACCCATTTTTGTAAATGAGCGTTTAAAAATTGAATTTATATCAATGGAATCGCCATATTCCAATTCTGACCAATTTTGCCTTCCGTAATTAATGAGCCCAACAGCAGTAGAATAGCGTGGATTATTCACTTTTTCAGATACACCTCCGGTTAATTGAGGCTGCCCCACTTTAATATGTTGTTGAAAAATTTCCTGTGCTAAATCGATAACATGTTCCAATTTGGAACCTCCGCCAGTAAGAACAATGCCGAAGGTATAGTCACCGGGATAATCAGATTTACGAAGTTCATTCTTTACCAGTCGGAATATTTCATCCATACGGGGTTCAATGATGCCTGCCAAATTTTTTCGGGAAATTGTTTTAGAATCACGGCCATTGGTTCCGGTGATATTTATATTTTCTTCGGGATCTGCTAAGGCAGATTTTGCCGAACCGTACTGACATTTTAATTGTTCTGCCTGCTCTAGGGTTGTTTGTACGCCATAGGCGATATCGTAAGTTATATTACTACCACCCAAAGGAACTGTGCCTGCATGTAATACACCACCCTCGTGATACATAATAACATCAGTAGTTCCACCGCCAATATCAACCAGGATAACTCCTAATTTTCGTTCATTTTCATCTAACACGGAATGAGCAGATGCCAAGGGTTCAAGTACAAATTCAACTACATCAACGCCGGATTTTTCCATGCAGGTTTGAAGGTCTTTTTCTACATTGATGGCAGAGGTTACCAAATGCACTTTGGCTTCTAATCGATGCCCTGCCAACCCTAATGGATTTTTTATCCCACTACGGTCATCCACTTTAAAGTCACGTGAAAGCACATGTAGTATGCGTCTATCTGGGGATAGGTTTATAGATTGGGCATGGTCTAAAACTCGTTGGACATCATTCTGAGTAATTTCCTGCCCAACCGGTTGTCGATTGCTACCTTTACTTACAGTGATGACACCTGAGTAATTGATGCCTCGAATATGATCTCCGGTTATACCTACAAATGCACCATTAACTTCAACATCTGCCTGACGTTCCGCCATAGAAAGGGCTTGAGTTAGTGAGTTCACCGTTTTGTTCATATTTACCACAATACCCTTTTTTAATCCATCAGATGGAGCTTCGCCAACACCCAGAATATTAATGGAATTATCAGATTTATTCCATTCGGCAATGACCACAGCAATTTTTGTTGTGCCTATATCAATTCCGCTGATTATTTGTTTTTCTTCCACCATTATCCTTTTTGATATTTTTCTTTTACTACTACTTGCTTAGTAACTCTTAAATCAATGTATGAATAGTCTCCCAGCTGTCTGTCAGGGTAAACAGTTTTCTCAAAATATTTCAAGATATTTAGCTGTGATTGTAAATCATTTGCTGTTGTAAATATTCGCGTTTTACTATCACTATAAAATGTCCAATTTTCATCACTAATGATAACCTCACTTAATTGGTCATAAAATTGCGGGTAATCTTTTAACAAAAATTTGAAAAGGTCTGCAATTTCATCTGTTAATCCAGAATCATAATTTGTATCTTCTGAAATGTTAATAATTGGAACTGGATAAAAACTGATGGCCTTTCTTTGAGCAGGGAGGAGCAGACCTTCTTTATCCATCAAAAAGTTTTCATTTTCTAAGGTGATGAGTAAAATTGGTTTTCTCTCAATTATTTGAACCATCACAGTGTTGGGGAGGATTCTGCTTACTTGTACACATTCAATAAAATCGAGCAAAGATATTTCACTTTGTATTTCATCCAGTTTAATAGAGAAATAGGCTTCTGATATAAATGGCTGTAGTTGTTTTTGAATTTGAGCATCAGTTACAAATTGATTGCCCTTTATTTTAACTTCAAATGTATCGAATAGTCCAATATGGTTGGAATAGCCATTGATAAGTACACCAACAAGCACAATAAATACTATACTGGAAACAGCTTTCAATATTTTAACAATCACTTTTTTTTGTTTTTTACGCATAATAAACTCCCTTGGTCATTGATTGTGGAAAACCAATGAGTTTCACTTCTAGTTCTAAATTAATATTAAACTTTTTAATCACATACTTTTTAGCCAGCTTTATAAGATGCAAGACATCAGCGGCTGTTGCATTGTCCATATTCACAATAAAGTTGGCATGTTTTTCAGAGATGGCTGCACCGCCCTTTTTCGTTCCTTTTAAACCAGCCTTATCAATAAGGTAGCCTGCTGCTAACGTATCAGATGGATTTTTAAATATACTTCCCGCTGATCTGAATTTTAGGGGTTGATTAGATTTTCTTCCATCTGAAGCTATCTTTCTAT
Organism: Fidelibacterota bacterium; assembly: GCA_030748955.1. Classification (GTDB taxonomy): domain Bacteria; phylum Fidelibacterota; class Marinisomatia; order SCGC-AAA003-L08; family D37C17; genus D37C17. The sequence continues at coordinate 21,124 of JASMKZ010000012.1, forward strand.
CTTGTAGTATCTGGTGGGGTTTTCCTTTTTTACATTTGAACGTTGCATCCAAAAGTATTTCATTTTTAGGAAATGTTGAATGACGATATGAAAATTCTATCTCCCCTCTGGTATAAGATTTAATATTTCCTTCTAAAGTCATCGTTTTGGCTTCTTCAAAATATTTTGATATTTCACTGCCAAATGCTCCGGCATTCATAATAAGAGCACCTCCAACCGTTCCCGGAACTCCAATAAGGCTTTCTAATCCGCCTATTTCTGCTGCCATTGCCTGTTTTACCATAGTACCCAGCATGACACCTGCTTCCACAATAATCATTGAATTTTGCTTTATACTGATATTTTTAAAAGATTTCTTCAAGGAGATAACTATTCCATCGAATCCCTTATCACACACCAATACATTTGAACCGGAACCAATAAAGATGGCAGATATATTTTTTTCAGAGGCATAAGTAAGCAATATAGATAATTCTTCCCGACTTTCCGGAAAAACCATACAGGCCGCAGGACCTCCAATACCGAAGGTGGTGTGCTTGGCTAAGGGTTCGCCAAATGTCATTTCAGATGTAAGCATATTACGAATGTCTTTCTTCTGTTTTTGGTTCAATTTTGTATTGCCTCATAAATCCCTTCACATTGACGCCAAATATTCCCGGCGCCCATGGTTATAATTATATCATCCGCTTGTGCAATTTCTTTTAGTCGAGTTGGAATGTTGGTTTGATCCATAATTAACTCCACATGCTTATGCCCAAGCTGCTTTGCCTCATCAGTAATAATTTGAGCAGTAATACCATCAATTGGGTTTTCTCGCGCCTGATAAATAGCTGTTACAATGAGTATATCTGCCTGCAAAAATGCTTTTGCAAAATCGTGATAAAAATCTCGAGTGCGGGTAAATAAATGAGGCTGAAAAATTGCTATTACACGTTTATTCCAACCAGTTTTAGCAGCTTTCAATGTGGCAGATACTTCCGATGGATGATGGGCGTAATCATCAACAATCATAATATTGGTATCGGTGGTGGATTTAATATCAAACCTGCGGCGTACCCCTGTATATTGATCCAATCCTGCTTGAATTTTATCAAAAGGGGTATCCAATTCCAATGCCAGTACAGCCGCACCCAGTGCATTAGCTACATTGTGCTCACCGGGGACATGTACCGTTAATTCTCCTAACGGATCACCATGAACTGAGAGAGTGAAAGTTGAATGGTTATTTTCGAATTGTAAATTAGAAGCCTGAATTTCAGCATCTTTATGAATTCCAAAAGTTACAACGGGTCTTTTGATATTGGCTATAATGGAAGCCGCATTCTCGTTATCAATACATACCCCTACTTTCCCGTAAAAGGGAACGGCATTGGCAAATTGAGTAAATGCCATTTGAAGGTCTTCCAGATTTTCGTAACAGTCTAAATGTTCTAAATCTAAATTTGTAATGAGCCCCATAGTTGGCTGCAGCGTGAGAAAGCTACGATCAAATTCATCTGCTTCAACCACAATCACGTCACCACTGCCGGAAATAGTGTTACTTTGGAATTTATTCACTATACCCCCAATTACCATAGTAGGGTTAAAATCTGCAGATGTTAAAATTGCTCCCAGCATTGAACAGGTTGAGGTTTTGCCATGGGTACCAGCAATGGCAATACTGATTGGTTTTACTTTCAATAGTTCAGCAAGCATTTCTGCTCGGCGTATTACCGGTACCTTTTTGCTTTCTGCAGTTACTATTTCAGGGTTGTCTTTCTGAACAGCAGAGGAGTATACAACCACGTCGGCACCATTTACATTTTCTCCAGAATGACCTTCGGATATACGTAACCCCAGAGATTGCAAATTATCGGTTCGTTCAGAACTGTTTTGATCTGACCCGCTTATAGTAAACCCAAGTTTATGAAGGAGCTCAGCCATACCGCTCATACCAATTCCGCCAATACCTACAAAATGTATATGATTTGTTTTCCCAAACATCAGCTAATTGCTATTTCCATGATAGTTGAAATAATATTTTCGGTAGCATCTGGAGCTGCCATTTGAATAGATTGTTCTTCCATTTTCTGAATCATTTCTGGATGATTGAATAATTCCAATACGGTTGTTTCTAACTCACCGAAAGGCAGTGTTGACTGAGATAGCACCACGGCAGCACCAGAATTAGAAAATGCCTGAGCATTTTTTGTTTGGTGGTCTCCTGCTGAATGAGGAAAGGGCACCAACACCATGGCCTTGCCCATTAGAGACATTTCAGATAATGCCAATGCTCCTGCCCGGGAAACGATTAGGTCAGCAGCTGAGTACAATGCCCCCATATCATCTGAAAATGGTATTAAATGTACATCTGGTTCATTCACAGAATGGTGTAAGCGTTCATAATCATTTTTACCGCATTGCCAAAGTATTTGAATTCCGGATTCAGTATATTTTTTACATTCATTTTGAAAATGACGATTCAAAGGAACCGATCCCTGACTCCCACCTAGAATGGTTAATACCGGCTGGGAAGCATTGCAGCTAAATTTTTGTTTTGCCTGAGATTTATCCATTATTTGAATATCCTTCCGCACTGGATTTCCAGTGAAAATTGGGTTTTTTTTTTCAAATGAGTTGCAGCATCGTCATAGGCAGTACAGATAGCATCCACTCGAGCAGCCAAATGCCGGGTAGTTATTCCCGGAAATGAATTTTGCTCCTGAATGACTGTTTTTATGCCCTTATGGATGGCAGCTAAAAGTGGTAAGCCAGATGAATACCCACCTGTGCCAATTACCACATGGGGCTTAAAATTATGGAGTAATTTCCATGATTGAGAATAAGACTGTAAAAATCTAAATGGGAAAAGGATATTTTTAAAAATTGAATTCACATTTAATTGTCGTTGAATTCCGCGAATATTCAGAAGTAATCCCTCATCACTATTAGTTGAAAATTGAGTAGCTTCAACTCCAAATTTTGATCCAATATATTTTACTTCTACTCCTTTTTGTAATAGGGCATCCCGAATGGCCATTGCTGGAAAGAAATGCCCACCAGTTCCACCACCTGTAACCACCATCCTTAAATTGTTACTCATAAGAGAATCCTCTATAATAGCTGTTGGTAACAGATTGTCCTTTTCGGGCGATATTCAGCAATATCCCCATTGATATAAATGTAAAGATGATATGTGAGCCGCCGTAACTGATAAAGGGCATTGGCAGGCCAGTTGTTGGAGCAAATCCGACTACGTATGCAGCATTCACCAAAAAATAAATCATTACTGAAATTAATATTCCAAATGACAAAAACATGCTGAACAAATCAGGTGCTTCTCTTACCACAGTGAGTCCTTTTGTAAAGAGAAACCAAAAGAGTATAAATAATATGAAGATTCCGATGAACCCTAGTTCTTCACCAACAATAGGAAGGATGAAATCGGTATGTGCTTCAGGCAGAAATCCGTTTTTAATAATACTGTCTCCCAGTCCACTTCCCAGCATTCCACCAGTCCCCAAAGCATTTATTGATTGAATTTTTTGTTTATCATTCCAATTTAAGAAGCGATCCATAGCATGGGGAGTACTCATTATTTTTAAGATTAGCGCTACGACTCCTGCAATTGATAAACCTGTGAGATAACGCCAATCTGCACCGGCAATAAAGAGCATTACCATTATAATAATGGCAATCATCATTGTGGTGCTGGTGTCAGGCTGAAAGAGAATCAATACCAAGGAGATGCCAAGAATTGGAGTGAATCGGATAAACAGAAATTTCCAATCTTTCAAATATCTTTTATTTTTATCAATAAAAAAGGCAGTAAAAATGATTAGACTTACTCGAGCAAAATCTGAGGTGGTCATCCAGCTTCTTCCTCCCAAAACTAACCAGCGGGATGCAGGATTGCTGCCTTTAAAAAAATACCCCATTATCAAAACAATCCACGACAAAATAATAAGAACATAAGCCAACTCTTTTAAATAACGATAACTCATTTGACTTAGAACAAACATGACAATTGCGCCAATAATGAGCCATTTAGTTTGACGAAGGAAGAAATGCATATAATCATCAAATTCATTCATGGCATAGATGCTGCTGGCACTGTACATCATGACAATTCCAAAGCCTGAAAGTAATAAAATAGTACCTAAGATCAAGTAATCATTGGGATAAGAGCGAATATTCAATTTCCTAGCTCCAATTTGTTAAATATTTCTACAAATGTATTTCCCCGCTGTTCATAACTGGAAAATTGATCAAAACTGGCACATGCTGGAGATAGAAGGACAGTATCACCAGGTTTAGAATTATCATTCGCTGTGAGCATGGCATCCTCAAAGTATTCACAATAGGTAACCATAAAACTTTCATCAAGCTGATTCTTTATTTCTTTTCCTGCAGCGCCATAAGCAATAATTGAATGTACGCGATTCTCCATGCATGGGATGAGCTGAGTAAAATCTGTCGATCCTTTATCCTGACCTCCCAATATGAGAATTAAATTATCATCAAAACTTTCAATGGCAGCAGTGGCAGCAGCGATATTTGTAGCTTTTGAGTCATTAAAATAATCCACATTATGGATGCTGCCAACCCATTCCAAACGATGGGGGATGGGCGTGAAATTAATAATTGTATTTTGAATTGCTTCTCGTGATATTCCAAAAGAATGTGCCATTGTTGCAGCTGCTAGAATATTTTGCAAATTATGAAAACCCTTTAATTTTGTATCTTCAAATTTGAATAAAATGTCAGGGTTATCAGTCTCTCCGGTATACACTTTTGTAGCATTCGATTTAAAAATACAATTTCCATTCGGGGTTAGAGAAAATACTACTGAGCGATTGGTATTTTGAAGAGATTCAGCTAAGATGGGATCATCCGCATTAAAAACTAACCAACCAGAATCATTAATTTGATTTGCTAATTTCATTTTTTCTGCAGCATAGGCATTAATATCTGCGTACCTATCCAGATGATCTGCGCTTATATTCAATATGCCGGCAATAGCTGGGGAAAAGGTATTAATATGTTCCAATTGAAAGCTGCTAAGTTCAAGCACATGTATTGGATTTGTAATATTTGATGTAAGCTCCCACAGTACATTTTCTGAGAAAGGCATGCCTATATTTCCGCCAAGCAAAGAAGTTCTTCCATCACTGATACACATTTCATGTAAAAGATTTACGGTGGTAGTTTTCCCGTTTGAACCAGTGAGCGCCAATATAGGGGAAGAGGTGAACCATGATGCAAATTCAATTTCACTGACAATAGGTATTTTTTGATTTTCACATTCTTTAATAATTGGAATGTCATTAGGTATCCCAGGGCTTTTTACAAGAAAATCTGCATCTAAAACAGTATTACTATGGCCACCCACTTCATGTTTGAAATCTCCGATATTTTTAATAATATCCGGAGAATTATTACTTTCGCTAATAAAAATATTGGCACCGACATGCGCACCTAGAACCCCTGCAGCAATTCCACTTTTTCCTGCGCCCAGAATACTTATCCTTGTATCTGCCCAGTTATTTTGAGAAATATTGTTAAAGTCTATCATTGGATTTTGAAGGTTGTGAGTGAAATGAGTGCCAATAGAACGCCTATAATCCAAAATCGAACCACTACATGATTTTCCGGCCAACCTAATAATTCAAAATGATGATGGAGAGGAGCCATGCGGAAAATACGCTTACCTTCACCATATTTTTTTTTCGTATATCGGAAATAATACACTTGCATCATTACCGATAAGGATTCAGCCACAAAGACACCCCCAATCATAAATAGAAGTATTTCTTTTTTCAAGAGAACTGCCAATGTTCCAAGAGCGGCGCCTACTGCAAGTGAACCCGTATCCCCTAAAAATATTTTCGCGGGATTCGCATTAAACCATAAAAATCCAATACAGGCACCAATAAGTGCCAGGCAGAAGATAAATAATTCTCCCGTTCCGGGCAGATAGATAATATTGAGATAATCACTGTAATCTAACCGGCCGGAAGCATAGGCGATTGCACCAAAAACGAGTGTAGCAATGGCAACCAGACCGGTGGCTAAACCATCTAGCCCATCGGTTAGATTTACTGCGTTTGATGTACCGGTAATAACCAAAATAACCAGAGGGACATAGAACCAGCCAATATCTAAGGTTCCATTGGAAACAAAAGGAATAGAAATAGAAGTAGCAAATTGAGAAGAGTCAGGGTAATAGATGAGAATGACCCCAATAATTAATCCGAGGCTAATTTGCCCGGCCATTTTATAGCGAGCAATTAATCCGCGTGGGTATTTTTTTATGACTTTTAAATAATCATCTAAGAATCCAATTATCCCCATCCACATTGTTGCAAGGAGGATAAGCAAAATATGTTTATCATCTACTTTTGCCCAAAGGAAAGTGGGAAGGATAACTGCCAATAACACAATTATCCCTCCCATCGTTGGAGTACCCTCTTTTTTGAGGTGAGAGTCAGGCCCATCTAATCGTATAGTCTCACCAATTTGGCGAGACTGGAGTGTGCGGATGATTTTAGGCCCGAAGAGGAAACTGATTATTAGTGCAGTCAATGCAGCGCCAACTGCTCGAAATGAAATATACCCAAATACATTAAAGGCAAAGAAAAATTCTCGAAGGGGATAGAGTAAATGATAAAACATCAGTTTTGCAACCCTGTTATTATTTCTTCCATCTTCATTCCACGAGAACCTTTTACATAAATGATATCACCTTTTGAGATAAAGGCTTTCAGGTCTGTTAATAGACTTGCTTTCTCATCATAATATTGATGAAACATTGACGCACCATTCATTGCCTTAATAGTATGTCTTGTTAAATTGCCAAAGGCAAACACGGCATCAACTTTTTTTTCAGATAGATATTTTCCTAAAGTTTTATGGTGATCTTCTTCTAAATCTCCCAGTTCAAGCATATCACCTATAACTGCAATTTTTCGACTTCCTTTAGAAAGAGAGGTGAGATTATTTATTCCCGTGCGGGCAGATTCAAGATTGGCATTGTAACTATCATTTATTACCATTATATCCTGGAATTGTAAAATATTTCCACGGCCGGCGGGCAGTTGAAAGGATTCTATTTTATTTTTTATAACATGAGCATCCATTTTCAAATAAGATGCAATAGAAAATACTGCCAGCGCATTCAACCCTATTGTTTCTGATGCCGCTGATAAATTAATTGAAATATTATTAATGGTTAATGTCTGACGATCTGAAGACCAACTACCCTCATAATCAGAAGATTTGGTGAAGGAATATTTTACTTTCTTACAAGCAATTGGCATGTTGGAGATAAAAAGATCATCCATATTTATAAATGCTGCACCTTCTTTGCCGAGAGAAGAAAACAGGGATGATTTTGTTTTTGCAACCTCATTGATATCACCAAAATATTCTAAATGGGCTTCATAAATATTGGTAATGATGCCCATATTGGGCCGGACAATATTGCAAATATATTCTATTTCACCGGGCATACTAGCGCCCATTTCAATAATGGCAATATCTTCATTTCCATTACATTCAAAAATTGACAAAGGTACACCAATAGTGCTGTTGAAATTTCCCTTTGTTGACATTGTTTTCATGCTTGCTGAAAGCACATTGGTTAATAAATCTTTCGTCGTAGTTTTTCCATTAGATCCGGTTATGCCAATAAATGGACAGGTGATATGATTCCGATAAGCACTCGCTAAATCATGTAAAAATTTCTGAGTTGACTCTGCCTGAAAAAATGGTAGAGATGTTTCAACCTCCCTTTCTATTATTGCAATAGATGCTCCAGCACTTTCGGCTTGGCTGATATAATTATGTCCGTCGGAGCTTTCACCTTTAAATGCCAGAAAAATATCTCCGGGTTTTATATTTCGAGAATCTATTGAAATTCCTGAAAAATCAGAAGCGTTCAGCTCAGGGAAAGCCTTATTCAAAGCCTTTTTAAAAAAAGTGTTATTTTGAATATCAACTCTCATTTGAATATGCCCTGATAATTTCAATGTCGCTATGAGGTATTTTTACTGAACCTATTTCTTGATAATTTTCCTGTCCCTTGCCAAGAATAAGCAGAATAGAATTTTCATCCATCTTTTTCAATGCAGTGGTAATGGCTTCTTTTCGATCTGGAATAACCGTGAAATCATCTCCTGAAAACCCTCGAATAATATCTGCATTTATATTTTCTACATCTTCATTCCGCGGATTATCCGTCGTTATGAAACTGAAAGCAGAATATTTTTCTGATATTTTTGCCATTTCTGATCGTTTACCAGAATCTCGATTACCCCCACAGCCAAACACGGTTAATAATTTTACCCCGTCCTCTGTAATGCTTGAGAGGCTTGAAAACAATTTTTCATAGGCGTCTGGCGAATGAGCATAGTCCACAAAAACTTTCCCTGGACAGTCACAAGAGATTAATTCCATTCTTCCAGGAATTGGAGGCATGTTTTTTACTGCGTTTTCAATTTGAGAAATTGAAACCCCCATGCTTAAAGCTGCAGCCACTCCTGCCATAATATTTGACAAATTATATTCACCCAGCAGCAGAGAATCGATTAAAATTATATGCTCCCTGAATTGAAGTTGAGCCTTGATTCCATTAGTTGTAAATTCCGCTTGAACAGGGCGAAGGTCTGCTTTTTTATTCATACCATAGGTAATGCATTTTGCAGAAATAGATGAGCATATCCGCTGTGCATAAGGGTCATCAAAATTTATAACAGCGGTTTTGTCAACTGCCAATGTTTGAAATAGTTGCAACTTTGCTTTGAAATAATTTTCCATATCACCATGAAAGTCCAAATGTTCAGGTGTTAAATTTGAGAAGATGGCAATATCCACTTCTACATTATCCACTCGATGCTGGTCTAGTGCGTGGGATGAAATTTCCATCACTAAATTGTCAACCCCTGCCAGTTTCAGTGTCTGAAGCATTTGTTGGAGTTCTACAGACTCAGGAGTGGTAAACCCTGTGCTCACCATTCCGGTAGGTGTTTGAAATCCCAATGTGCCCAAGGTACCGCAGGTTGCCCCAGACGTTTGTAAAATATGATATAAAATGTGGGTGATAGATGTTTTCCCATTGGTGCCCGTAATGCCTACAATATTCATTTCTGCTGATGGATTTCCATAAAACTGCGCTGAAATATGAGACATGGCAAGGCGGGGATCTTTCACCTGTAAAATGGGTACGACGGTAGTCTTTGGGCTCCTCCCATTTGATAAAATCGCTACCGCCCCATTTTCAATTGCCTGGGGAATAAATTCATGACCATCTGAATTCTCACCGGCAATAGCCACAAATAAAGTGCCAGGCTTTACCTTTCGGCTATCGTAAGTGATGGCAGAGATTTCCCGATTGTCCGGAATTCCTTTAAAATGAATATTTTTTACTAATTGTTTAAGCTGCATTACATAGATTCCAATTTTATGGTACAGGCAGGAGCATTATCAACCAACTCACCGGGAGAGACCGATTGCCAAACTACTCTCCCAGATGTTCCAACCGGATTTATTAGCAGTCCTAAATCCTTTGCCTCTTGAATGGTTTGTTTCAATGTTTTCCCCAAAAAATTGGGGACAGTGTTTTCCCTCTTTTGAATAATATTTGCAGTTGATAGTAAGGGAGCTAGTTTATCTATATTTTTAGTATGTGCAAATTGCGGCATAGGCTTTGACTCAACAGGAACAAATTCTTTATTATTGATGATAAGTCTTTTAAATATATCTTTTACGATTGGAACTGCCGTTTCGTTCCCCCAATGAAGGCCATATCTTGGTGAATCAACATTAATTATACAAACATATTTAGGGTTGTCTGTTGGGAATACTGCGGCAAATGAAGATATAAACTCACGTGACGAGTAAGAACCATTTATAAATTTCTCTGCCGTTCCGGTTTTACCACCTATCCTAAACCCTGGAATTTGCGCCTTGTCAGCGGTTCCATGATTAACAACTTCTTCCATCATGGCCAGCAATGATTCTGATGTTTCCCGAGTCATCACTTTTCTTATGGGCCTTGGTGAATAATCTCTTTCTTCAAAGCCGTTTCCGGATATATTCTTAATTATCCTGGCAGTGGGTAAATACCCTCCGTTTGCTGCAGCCGAATATGCCACTGCTAGTTGCAAGGTATTGATTGATATTTCCTGACCCATTGATACGAAAGGACCAGAAAGGCGCGTCCATTCATTAAATTCCCGCAATACTCCAGGAGCTTCACTGGGGAGGGGGATTCCAGTTCGAATTCCAAACCCAAATTTTCGGGCATAATCATAAATATGCTGTGCGCCCATTTGATCTACCATTTTTGCAAGACCAATATTGCTGGAATAAATGAAAATATCAGATAAAGATAGATCACCGTGCGGCTCATGATCATGAATAATTTTTGAGGAGATAATTTGATATTCGCCATTTTCACAGAAAAATTGATCCTCTGCTGTAAACATTCCAGACTCCAGAGCAGCAGTTAATGAAATTAGTTTAAATGTTGACCCTGGCTCATACGAATCTGAAATAGTTCGATTCGCAAATGTAGAAACATCATATTTCTCATAGGTATTTGGGTCAAAATCAGGAACCGAAGCCATGGCCAGAATATCACCAGTAAATGGATTTATAATTACCCCGTTTGCAGTTAATGCCCCTGATTTTTTCATTCCTCTTTTCAAGGCATCTAAGAGAATTGATTGAATATTGACATCAATGGTGAGCTGAATATCTGCGCCATTTTCTGCATTAGGATGCTGATCTATAATTGCTTTTCGAAGTGTGCCATTTGCAGAGCGATTATATTTAAGATTGCTGGTTTTGCCATTTAACAGCGGGTCAAATCGCCGCTCAATACCAAACTGTCCTTTATGATCACGATCTACATACCCAATTACCTGGCTTGCCAAATTTTGAAATGGATAGTATCTGCTAGTTGAAACATCGCATTGCAACCCCTTAGTTTCTTTCAATTTTTCTAATACAGGCAAACATTGGGTTCTATTTAGCGCTTTGGTGAGAGGGACATATCTTTTTCTTTTTGATAATAATTTTTGATAGGAATCAAGAGGCTGATTAAAAGCCTCTGAAAAAAGCGCTGCAATTGCATTAACATCAGCCTCTTTTTGTGTATTCACCCAAAAGGTATAGGTTTTAATGGTTTCTGCTAAAATCTGCCCATTTCTATCATAAATATTTCCTCGGCTGCCTTTTACAGATCGCTCAGTAAAACCAGCATTCAGGGTTATTTCACGAAGATCAGCTGCCTGAAATGATTGGACGTAGAGCATTTTACCTAAAATTGCTATACTGCAGATAAAAAATAAGGCAGATATAAAACGGACTCTGAGCTGATAAAAACTATACAGGCGGGTCATTCTGCATCTCCAACATATACAATGAGAGATTCTGGGGATGGGCTGTGTAGTTGAAAGTTTGCAGATGCTATTTTTTCAATTCTATCTTGCCGAGAAAGGTTTTTTACATTTCCCGAAAGTACCTTTACCCGATTGAAGTGCGTGGCACGGATATTTTCTAAATGGTAAATTTCGTTCCTCAGAAAAATGCATTCATTTTTCAAGGTAACGATACTGATTAAAATAACAACGGAAATTGTCACAAACCCAAAGAAGAACAGGAAATCGGAAATTGATTTGTTCTTTTTAGGCTTGATGGCCATCAGACTCTTTCAGCCACCCTTAATTTTGCGCTTCTTGAGCGGGGGTTATTTTTTATTTCCTCAGCACCGGGTATTATTGCCTTACGGGTGAGAATTTTGAGTGAGGGAGCGGTATCACAAACACAGAGGGGATATTCTCTGGGGCATACGCAGGTTACAGCACAGTCTTTAAAAAACTTTTTTACCATACGGTCTTCCAGCGAATGAAAAGAAATAATGGCTATTCGCCCCCCAACTTTAAGCCACTGTGTAGAATTTTCAAGGGCATCCTTAAGTGATGCTAATTCATCATTAATTTTAATTCGAATTGCCTGAAAAACTCTAGCCAAAGATTTATTTAAAAAACGAGGGTGTACGCATTTAGAGACGGCCTCTTTTAAATCAAATGTGGTTTTCATGGCGCCACACTGCACTTTTTTATAAATCATTTGTGCTATTTTACGGCTATGCCGCTCTTCACCGTATTCTCGAATAACGTCACTTATTTCTGACTCTGCGCTGTTATTTAAAAAATCATAGGCAGAGTAATCTGCATTGGGGTTTAGCCGCATATCTAAAGGGGCATCTTCCTGAAAAGAGAAGCCCCTACGCCCTGTATTGAGTTGGCTGGAGGAGGTGCCAAGGTCAAATAAAATACCTGTCAATGTATCCACTCCCAGAGTTTGGAGGAGGAAAGGATATTCTCTGTAGTTCCCGTTAAGGAGAGAATAAGAATTCCGGGGTGCCGACAGGCGTTTTTTAGTGTATTCCAGAGCATAGGGGTCAAGATCGATACCTATTAACTGTCCATCTTTCGAAAGTTTGGATAGCAGTGCTTCTGCGTGACCGCCGAAGCCCACTGTCCCGTCCAAGTATATTCCATCCGGATCTGTGTATATCCGAGATATAGTTTCCTCGAGCAGTACCGGAAGGTGAGGGATTGATTGATTCATTAGGGTTAAAAATTAATTTCATTGGCTAAATCGTCAAAGTTGTTATCATCCAATCCTGCTTCTGTTGCGTCTACTTTGGAAATAATATCAGGGTTCCAAAGTTCAATTTTATTTATCATGCCGATGACTGCCACTTCTTTTTTGATGCCGGAATAGCCTAGTAATGAATCAGGAATTTGAACTCGTCCCTGACCATCATATTGAACGGAGGTGGCATAGCGAGTAACCGAGCGCACAAAACTTCGATGCCGGCCCCGAATAGAGCTGAGTTTGCTCAGCTGCTCTTCCACTTTACTCCAGTCTTCTAAGGGATATAAAACCAGGCATTTGTCAAAGCCCCTAGTAATAACAAACGTTCGGTCGTTAACTGGGTCCAGCACCTTCCTAAATTTGGCTGGGATGTTCAACCGGTTCTTGGTATCCAAGGAATTGTGGTACTCGCCGGTAAATGATATATGTAGTGTATTTTTCAACTCTTATTCCGCATATAAAAGTTAGGGATAATTACCCACTCTCACCCACAATAATATTCTCTTTCCCCACTGCTATGCAAGTAAAAATTAAAAGATGACACAGAAAATTTTACCTTCTCGTCGGTAGTAAATTTCCGTAAGGGGTGGGTCTTTCTGTCCCAAATAACGGGCTGTTCAAGTTTGCATCCATAATTCAGTCTTAAATAGTCGGAAAAGAGCACGCATATTGAGGTATCTTTAATTAACTACTTCTTTTTATAATTTTAATATATTAGTAATTTTTTATATGACATCAAGCCGTATATATCATGTTTAGCAGAGATATTATCAGAAGTATAAGCTTTTTATAATACATGTCAGTATTTCCAGATGATATATTTGCTGCCGATCCTCTAGCGGCGGTCATTGAAGAAAAGACTATTCAACTAAAAGAAGG
>JASMKZ010000130.1 GCA_030748955.1 Fidelibacterota bacterium
AGGAAAGATGGAATAAGAAACTATAAAAGGCAAAAAGAACATATTGAACAATTTATTTCGTACAATAAGGATAATATAAAAGAAATTGAAATGAACGATAATTTAGTTGATGAAGTAAAAAAAGAAAGCATTGGTTTTGAAAAAAGTATGTTACACTTTAATCAGAAATATCTTGATAAACTAAATAAAAAAATTAAATTAAAAGGCTAATTATATTATTACTTAGATGATTCGCCGAAATCTCGGCTAACCATATTAAGTTTACATATCTAATCAAGGACTAAAAGGGAGATTAAAATGATAAAAGATATAAATTTAACCAAAGAAGAATTTAAAGCATTCTTATTGCTTTATGCTGCTCAAACTAATTTTATTGAAACTCAAGAAGAAATAGACTATATTGAATCAAAAATTCCTGATGAAATAATTAATAAAATTCGTAAAGAAATAAATAAATTAAATGATTATCAAAAATCAGAAATAATAGTTAATCAAATAAAGTCTAATCACTATGTGCAAAAAGACTTGGATAAAATATTAGCTGAAATTAAAGAACTTTATAAATCGGATGGAGTTTTTGATTCTCTAGAACAGTCAATGTTTGCTATGCTTGAAAAATTATTAAAAGTTGATTGACAGCACTTTCTAATTATATTCCTTAAAGCACTCGATTAAACTCGGGGGCTTTTTTATTTATCGGCAAACCATATTAAATCACCCTATGCAGGTCAGTTAATAAATTGGAACATCTTATAAAGATTAGCATTAATTTATAACTCAATAATATAATTGGAGACAAAATTGAAAATAAAAATAACATCTATAACTTCAATTTTTATCGCTTGTTTACTCGGATTCCCATCCTCAAGTGATTTATTTTCATCAGAAAAGAATACCTGGAAAATAGAAAATATTCAATTGAATAATA
>JASMKZ010000131.1 GCA_030748955.1 Fidelibacterota bacterium
GGATGATTGGGTTGGAGTAGAACCCAATGTCCGTGACATAGAATCCACAATTGGAGCAAGAATTCCTCCGCCCCGGGCTGTATTTGAAGGGACCAGCGGTCCCAATATCAATTCTGCAGAACAAAGAGCATATCCCAATCCTATGATGGACCTGCCAAGAGCATGAATGCAAAGCAATGATATTCGTCTGCCTAAACCTGTATCAATTACCACGCCTGCTATCAGGAAAGCAATAACAACAAGCCATGTGACCGAGTCGCTGTAGCCCTTCAATGCATCTTTCAGTGAGATTAATCCTACCATTACAGAAAAGGACAAACCTGTCAAAACACTTATTGCCATGGGCACAGCCCGCACTATAAGGGAAATAATGACTGAAATAAATACAACAAATATCTGATACCCGTTTTCCTCCAAGCCTGAAGGCGGTCCAGCCAACCATAGGACCATTCCTACAATGATTGGATATATATATTTCAAATTCTTGTTATCCATAATTAAATCTACCCATCCTCCCACAAACAAAAAACCCCGGGTGACCGGGGCTTGATGTTGTAAAAATCTATTTTAGCAGTACCATCTTCTTAGTCTGTCTGAAATCACCTGCCTGTATGGTATATAGGTACAGCCCTGCTGATACTGGTGAACCTTTTGCACTAAAAAGAAATAAAGAGCATATATATTTTATAATCTCTATTAAGACTCTTCTTCAATGATTTCATCATAATATAATTCTGAATCGGTTTTAATGATTGTACCACCCAATGTTCCAATTATGAATCCATTATCAGATGTCTTATTAATATCAAATCCGCCATTTCCATTGGTATATATTGTGGTTGTATCCTCCATTGAACCCCATTTATGAACCCACGATCCCTTGTTTTTATGTTCTGCGGTCCAAGCAATACCACCACTA
>JASMKZ010000132.1 GCA_030748955.1 Fidelibacterota bacterium
CTCTTTCAAGAGCAGACTTTATTTCATCAACAGATTTATTTGTATGTTTTGAATAAATTTCATTTAATCTTTTTTTTAAAGATAGTGCCTCGTTAGCATGGATTTCTATATCGGTTGCTTGACCTTGAAAACCTGCTGAAGGCTGATGGACCATTATTCTTGAATTTGGAAGAGAAAATCTTTTTCCTTTAGTTCCGGCTGCCAATAAAAAAGATCCCATGCTGGCTGCTTGTCCAATGCATAAAGTTGATACATCCGGTTTTATATATTGCATAGTATCGTAAATCCCTAAACCTGCAGTTACCAGACCTCCCGGAGTATTTATATAAAGAGAAATTTCTTTTTTTGGATCTTCAGATTCTAAATATAAAAGTTGCGCGGTAACTAATGATGCAACATTGTCATTAATTGGTCCAACTACGAAAACTATTCTTTCTTTTAATAATCGTGAGTAAATATCATAAGCTCTTTCACCTCTATTTGATTGTTCAACAACCATAGGGATAAGAGTATTAAGGTGTTCAGGTATTTTATTCATAAGTTGATTCGTTATACTTATACAACTTGTGATTACTTTTTGCTAACTTTTTTTACTTTTGGTGTTTTCTTTGCTGTAGTTTTTGTTTTTTTAGCACTTAATTTTTTTTGAGATGGAGCGCTTTTTTTATCAAAAGAATGGTCTTGGTCATGATTGTGGTTATGATTATTTGCATGTTGTTCATTCATATGCTTATCATTTTCTTCTTTTAAAAGTTTTTCAGCTTCTTCTTTGGTAATTTCTTTTAAATTTGCCTTAGCCTGTAATTTAATTTCTTTTAAAATTTTTTCTTCATATAGTTGACCTCTCAGGTTTGCTAAAACAGAAGGATTATTTTGATAATATTCTTGTAACATTTTTTCTTGACCTGGCATCATT
>JASMKZ010000133.1 GCA_030748955.1 Fidelibacterota bacterium
ATTTTGAATTTGAAAAGTATTTGGCTCTGAATTACTTGAATTAATGTATTCTGTGGCACCCTCGGATACCCGTATATCATAGATTTCTTTAAATAACTTTTTATTGATTTTTAGGTATGTAAATTTATATCTACCCTTAAAATTAAATGTCCGTGTTTCTACAATAGATACAGTACCATCCTGCGATATAATAGAAGAAATCTTTAAGTTATCAATTGTATTAGATCTTGCGAAAACACAAGATAAATTGACTAAGAATAACAGTGTATATTTAATAAACGATTGTGCCATTATATAATTGATGATAACAGTTTTACAGAGTTTTTTCCAAGTCTTATACGAATAAATCTACCCATCCTCCCACAAACAAAAAACCCCGGGTGACCGGGGTTTGATGATGCGTTTCTTCAGTTCCTATATATTTGACATTAAAAGATATAAATGCCTCTACATTCAACATTCAACATTCAAAACCAATTTTATCTATAAAACTACAATAAAACCCACTAACAAAAACATTGCTGGACAGTTCGTAATTAGGATAAATATATCTAATTTCTATTGAGAGATTTTCTTTTTATAAAATGATATTGACTATTACCGAAGGTCGGAGAAATTTCCAAATTGATCCTGCATCATCCGTCTGTTTGGCAATTCCTTACGAATATAATGGCTCCCAACCAAATTTTTATAACACGCCTACTGGGAGCGCAACTCCGTTTCAACAAAATAATTTTGTTGGGGAAGTAAAAAATAATAAAGGATGCAATGTGATGGTTATTAATCAGAATATTCATTGCACTGGAACCCATACTGAATGCGCTAGCCATATATTAAACCAGGACATTTACATCCACGATGTATTATCCCCAACATTTATCCAAACTAAATTAATTTCTATTACTCCAGAAAAG
>JASMKZ010000134.1 GCA_030748955.1 Fidelibacterota bacterium
CAATCAGTAGTTATTAAAACAAAGAATGGATTAATTTTAGTTTCTGGTTGTGGTCATGCCGGAATTGTAAATACCCTCAAATATTCTGTCGAATCATTCGGGAACTCTAAAGTTTATGCTGCAATTGGGGGTTTCCATTTATTTAAAAAAAATGATAAAGAAATAACATGGACATCAAAATTTATGAAGACTTACGGAGTGGAATATTTTCTAGGTGCACATTGTACCGGTATAGATGCTGTATACTCTATTAGGGAAAATAATAATTTAGAACGTTCCAAGTGTGCTGTTGGTTCTGTGGGTGCTTATTTTGATTATAAAGAAGGCATGTTCCCGGGTTTGATAACAAAATAAAAAACGAGAAATAAACATCAAGCCCCGGTCACCCGGGGTTTTTTGTTTGTGGGGTTATTTGAATTCTATTTATTATTTAACTTGAATTATTATTATAATATTTTATTTGACATAAAAAGAAGAGTGGGAATAATGAAAAAATATTTGTTTTTAATTTCATCAATTAGCTTAATTGTTTGGAGTTGTGCTGCCTTAATACCTATTGATATGATACCGGCCAAAGATATTATTATCGAAGCAACTCCGGAAAGAATTTCTAGAGGAAATTATCTGGCAAATAATGTGACTGGTTGCATGTCATGTCATTCAGGTACAGACCCTTCATATTTTGGACGAGGATTGCCTATTGAAGGCAAGGAAGGAGCAGGCGGCTTTCATATAAAAGCGAAAATGGGGCCAATGGGCAGCATGGATATTTATACCCCTAATATTACTCCTGCAGCAATTGGTGATTGGACTGATGGAGAACTCTTGCGTTCTATTACAGCAGGTGTAAATAATAAAGGAGAACCTCTCTTCCCTATAATGTCTTATGAAAGCTATCATAATATGGATAAAG
>JASMKZ010000135.1:0-300 GCA_030748955.1 Fidelibacterota bacterium
ACCACCCACGTTACGAACCTTTAGAGAAATTGCCTGATAGCGCCATAAAGGAAATGAGCCACAAGCTCTTTGCTACGGATGCAGCGTTTTGGAATCCCGTAAGAAATGGCACCAACGCTGCTAGCAAAAAATAAAACTCATAACAAGGTGGTCGCTGGTTAAAATCTAGACCCCGCCAAGTAGCGGGGTTTTTTGTTTATGAACGATATAATTATAATTTATCTTCATGCCCTTAAATAATGATATAAATATATGAGAAAAGATAATTTTAGAAATATTGCCATTATTGCTCACGTTGAT
>JASMKZ010000135.1:310-912 GCA_030748955.1 Fidelibacterota bacterium
AAACAACTCTCGTTAATGAAATGTTAAAACAAAGTGGCACTTTTCTCGCTCATCAAGAAATAGAAGATCGCGTCATGGATTCAATGGATCTTGAAAAAGAGCGGGGTATTACTATAGCAGCAAAGAATACTGCTATACAATACAAGGATATAAAAATTAATATCCTTGATACTCCTGGTCATGCTGATTTTGGTGGAGAAGTAGAAAGAAGTCTAAATCTCGTAGATGGAGCTTTACTGCTCGTTGATTCTAGTGAGGGACCGCTTCCTCAAACTCGTTTTGTACTAAAAAAAGCACTTAATAATAACCTTCCTATCATTTTAGCAATTAATAAAATTGATCGGCAAGATGCTCGCGTAGATGAAGTATTAAGTGAAGTGTATGATTTATTTATTGATTTAGATGCAAATGATACTCAAATAGAGTTTCCAATTATCTATACAAATGCCAAAGAAGGAATAGCAAAACATGAGTTAGAAGATCAATCAAGTGATCTAACGCCTCTATTTGAAACTATTTTATCAAAAATTGAAGGGCCAATTGCAGATGATAACAAAACTACTCAGTTCCTTGTTACCAATCTAGATTTCGATTCCTATGTT
>JASMKZ010000136.1 GCA_030748955.1 Fidelibacterota bacterium
GTAGAAATTATTACAGTCAACGAGGGCGAACATGGTTATTCCGGCTTATGGACTACGTATGTCACTACGCCCCAGACCTGGAAGTCCATATTATCATCAATCTTGATGGGTTTAAAGTCCGGATTGTCCGGTATGAGGTATAACTCGCCACCTTTCTTTCGAATACGTTTCACGGTGAAATCGCCATCAATAACGCCCAGAACAATGCTGTTGCTGCGGGGTTCTTCGGCGCGATCCACAATAAGCAAGTCACCATTTTTAATTCCCGCCCCTTCCATGGAATCTCCTTTTACTCGTACGTAAAACGTAGCAGCCGGATGCTTGATAAGAAATTCGTTGAGGTCGATGGGCAAATCAAGATAATCGTCTGCCGGTGAAGGAAACCCTGCGCTGACTCCGGATTCAAAAAGAGGAATTTTTAGATCCGTTGCCGTTTCTGCGGAATAGAATTCCAACTCTTCTGATTCTGAAATCTTGTTTAACCGCAGATCATTCATGGACAATATTACGCAGGAAAACACTATGATGTCATTCTGAAGGAGAATGTCTAGAAACAAAAAACCCCACAAATGTGGGGATCTTGCTTAAATCCTATTCCTACTTTCTAAATTAATTAAACTAATTTTAATAGGATATAAATCTGTAAACAGAATACACAGAACGCTAATATAGTTCTTAGGAATTCCATAAAGTGATTGTGTTTATCTAACCACCGTTCTAATTTATTTCTATTTCTACCCATCTTCTAAAAGCTCACATATACAATCTTCTTCACAGCGGAATGTAAGAACTATTGCAGAAAAAACAAAAAACCCCGCTTATGCAGGGTTTATCGTCTATTGAAAGTGCGGAGAGGGAGAGATTCGAACTCTCGAACCAGGTTATCCCCGATTACTCACTTAGCAGGCGAG
>JASMKZ010000137.1 GCA_030748955.1 Fidelibacterota bacterium
AAAAGCCGGATGGTAGAAAAACCCCCGCTAAGAGCGGGGCTTGATTGAAATAGGCTATTTTATTTTAAAATTAAACCCAGACATCATTAGGAGCAGTTAAATCACCAACTCCATCACCTGTGTTAATAACTCCTTTCGATTCGACAAGCATTATCTGACATTCTTTTTTTGCATACGGTTTATGTTCTACACCAGCAGGAACTACATACATTTCACCTTTTGATAAGTTGATCGTACCATTTCGAAATTCAATTTTCATTTTTCCATCAATTACCATAAACACTTCATCTGTATCTTTATGATTATGCCAGATAAATTCTCCCTTAATTTTTGCTAACTTAAACTGATAGTCATTCATCTCTGCGATCACTTTTGGGGTCCAGTGTTCGGAGAATTTTTTAAACTTCTCATGTAGATTAATTTTTTTGTTTATCATATCCAAATCTACCCACCATCCCACAAACAAAAAACCCCGGGTGACCGGGGCCAATAAAATTATTAAGCCATACTACACTTTTTACATATTTCTTTTTTCAATCCATAAGATGGAAAATCAGCATACCTATGAATTGTTTTTTTTTGATAATTAAATTCCCATACAAAACCACATTCAGGACACTTTTTTAATTTTTCCTTTTCATGCTTCCTTATATCTGGAATTACAGGATTAGGAATAGTTATAGATGATTCGCCCACTTAATTATATCTTTACATACTTAAGCATTGTGTTAATCTACCGCTGGTTCTAATAAAAAACCCCGGTTTCCCGGGGTTTAATAAAAATAATAATTAGGTAATCAAACTGGCGATATTTCTATGGCTTTAGGACCTCTATCTCCATCGACAACTTTAAACTCAACTTTATCTCCATCCATAACATAAGTATCATTGGATATACCCGATGCG
>JASMKZ010000138.1 GCA_030748955.1 Fidelibacterota bacterium
CGGCTGGCTGGGATTGGTCAGGCTGAACTGGCATATTGATATTTCCCGCGGCATTTCTTCCATCATGGTTTTTCTTAGCATATTTAATCCAAAACTTGCCTTGCACTGCTGAATATCTGCATCCAATATGTTGATCATACTATGTTCGCATCCGGTCAGGTAAGATGCCAGCTGAGTCATGGAATTGTACCGTCGCTCACCACTAAGATCCCGATCCAATACGCCGAGACGCTGCACTTCTGCCAACCGGTGGTCTTCATTCTCAGGGTTTTCCACAGGGGTAATCCCTGCTTTTAAACCTTGCTCACGCAAAATATTGTTGATTTTGTCTTTAAAGAATTTTTTCATATTTATCCCCTTATTTGAATCTACCACCACCCCTACAAACAAAAAACCCCGGGTGACCGGGGCTTGATGTTGTGAAAAGGGTAAATCTATTTCAATAGCACCATCTTCCTGGTCTGCCTGAACTCGCCTGCCTGGATCATGTAGATATACATTCCAGCAGATACAGGTTCACCAAGATCATTGGTAGCATTCCAGCGTATCGAGCGGTATCCTGCCGTCTGATCAGTATTAACTAATGACTTGATGTTACGACCCATAATATCATATATAGTGATACTTACATAACTATCTTCCGGCAAATCATAGCGTATCTGTGTTACCGGATTGAATGGGTTAGGATAGTTCTGGTGCATGGCAAATACATCCGGGATCAGACTCGCCGGGTCAATGGCTAATGTAACAGACATCGCCTGGGTATACTCACTCTTGTTCCCTGCATGATCAAGTGCAGCTAAGCGGTAAAAGTATTCCTGACCCAGATCTATGGCTTCATCTGAATAGACAGTATCAACCATCTCAATGGTTACTATTTCATTAGCTGTGAAGTCTGTATT
>JASMKZ010000139.1 GCA_030748955.1 Fidelibacterota bacterium
TGGTCACAAGTTGAAGAAAATATCGTTTTAGATATCTCCTATTACGAGAATGGACAGAAAAAACATCAAAGACCTTACAGCAACAGTATTGCAGACGGAAAATGGACTCATTGGTATGCGAATGGACAGAAGTGGACTGAAGGTACATATAAGGATGGGTTACTAATAGGTAAGTGGAATACTTGGTATATGAGTGGACAAAAGTGGATTGAAGGTTCTCATAAGAATAATAAAAGAAATGGGGAATGGACATTTTATAACGAAGATGGTACAGTATACGAAATCAAAGAATACTAACTTAGAATATCCAAATTTCATTTTAAAAAGCAAGCCCCACATTCGTGGGGTTTTTTGTTTCTGTGAAGATGGGTAGATTTAAATGATAAAAGAGGAGAGATTCATGAAAAAATTCATTGCTTTAATTTGGTTAACACTTTTGACAAATTGCAGTTCAAATTCGAAAGAGGATTTAAACGATAATTTCAAAGATGTATATCAAAGAGAAATATGTGATAAATATTCATTGTACGCTAATAATAAAGATTTAAATGGTAGTTTATCTCTTTATGCAGATGATGCTATAGTTAACAATAGTACAGTGGAGCCAATTGTCGGTATAAATAAAATTAAAGAAAATTTCATAGAATGGTATGAAAGTGCTGAAACAATTAATCACAGTGCAACTGTAATTTCTGCAAAAGTATTTGGGAATGAGGCATTTGCGTATGGTCGTTGGAAGGTTGATCAAATTATGAAAGATGGGAGTAAAAGAGAAGAGAGAGGTCATTGGTCAACCCATAATGTAAAAGTTGGGAATAATTGGAAAATGACAATTGATCATACAAATGATGCGGATTTTTTTGAATCGAGGAGAAAAAAAGAAGATTACATATCAAAACTA
>JASMKZ010000013.1 GCA_030748955.1 Fidelibacterota bacterium
AGCTCACCACCAGCGAAGCGTACTCTTTCAACAATGGCATCCAGCCTGTCCTTAGATATGAGCTCTTGTGCAGGTATTCCTCCAATGGTTGCCAGGCGGGTAATGGGTACCATGGTATCGCCATGACCGCCCAGCACCATGCAGTTTACATCCTGTGCTGAGTATCCAGTTTCCATGGCCAGAAATGCACGAAATCGCCCGCTATCTAAGGCTCCCGCCATTCCGATGACCTTATTCTTAGCAAAACCGGAAACCTTATAGAATGAGTATACAATGGCATCCAGTGGGTTGGAAACCACGATAACAAAGGCATTTGGTGCATATTTTTTTACATTGTTGGCAACATCAGTAATAATTTTGATATTGATTTCTAAAAGGTCCTCACGGTCCATTCCCGGCTTTCTAGGAATTCCAGCGGTAATAATAACCACATCTGCACCACTTAATTCTGCAGGGTCACTAGTACCTTCTAAATTGGCATCATAGCCATCATGGGGACGAAGCTGCATAATATCCAGAGATTTTCCTTTGGTCATGCCTTCAGCTTGGGGGATGTCATATATTACTACGTCACCCAGTTCTTTTTGAGTAGCCAGAAGTGCAAGATTTCCTCCAATTTGACCACCACCAATTAAGGCAATTTTTTTTCGTGCCATAAATTTGTTTCCTTAGTTATATTTTGGATAGAGATACTTATCGTTTGTCAAGGGGAATAAAATCCCTTTTGGCAACACCGGTGTAAATTTGTCTTGGTCTGTATATTCGAGGTTTTTCCGCATTCCGCATTTCTTTCCATTGCGCAACCCAGCCAGGAAGCCTGCCGAGAGCAAACATGACTGTAAACATTTTAGTTGGGATTCCCAATGCTCTATATATAATCCCCGAGTAAAAATCAACATTTGGATACAATTTTCTGGAAACAAAAAAATCATCTTTTAACGCAACTTGCTCTAACTCTTTGGCAATATTTAACAGAGGATCATTTTTCCCCATTTTTGTTAAAAGATCATTTGCGGACTTCTTTAAAATCTTTGCTCTGGGGTCGAAATTTTTATAGACTCTATGTCCAAACCCCATCATTTTAAAATTGGATTTTTTATCTTTAGCCATATCTACATATTTTTCAAAATTGTCACCATCTGCGTGAATCATTCTCAGCATTTCAATGACACGCTGATTAGCTCCACCATGCAGAGCGCCCCACAATGCACCAATCCCCGCTGCTATTGAAATATACAGATTAGCATGGCTGCTTCCTACCATTCTAACGGTGGAGGTAGAACAGTTTTGCTCATGGTCGGCATGAAGTATGAGAAGTAATCTCAATGCCTTTGCCATAGTGGGGTCAACTGTATATTCTTCTGCCGGAACTGCAAACATCATGTGAAGAAAATTTTCTTCAAACCCTAGGTCATTTTTTGGATAAATCAATGGTTGACCGATGGACTTCTTATAGGCAAATGCGGCCAGAGTTTTTACTTTAGCCAGAAGACGAATGATATTCAGTTCAATATCTCCATCAACTCGTGCAGGGTAGAATGTAGAAAGCGCTGCAACCGTTGATGCCAGCACTCCCATTGGATGGGCATTCATAGGGTAGGCATCAAAAAATCGCTTCATATCTTCATGAATAAGGGAATGATAGGTTAATTTATTATTAAATGACTCCAATTCTTCCTTACTGGGTAGTTCGCCGTAGAGAAGTAAATAGATGACCTCTACAAAGCTCGAATTATCAGCCAACTGTTCTATTGGATATCCTCGATATCGCAATATTCCTTTCTCCCCGTCGATATAGGTAATGTCACTGGAGCAGGAACCGGTATTCCCATAGGATGGATCGAATGTTATATGATTCGTGTCAGATCTGAGCTGGGTTACATCTATCCCTTTTTCGTTTTCAGTACCTTTAATGATAGGCAGGTCAATTGTTTTGCCATCTAATATGAGTTGTGCTTTTTTCATGGATATCTTCGATCTAGTTTAGGTGTTTTTAATAAAAATTTAGCCAGAAAATTTAAACAGAATAATTGAGTCCTTACAATTGGTATTTGCGCTCAAATATTGCAATGGATTTACTTTACTTTTTATAGATTCGAATGGCTAAACTTCAGTTTATGGGGATTTTATTTTTTGGATTAACGTTTCCCATCCATTTTCGTCTATCTCTTTTTGAAAAATAATAAAGGATTTTCCATAAGCTTCGTCTGCATTATTTTTCATAGCTCTTAGATGGATTTGAGAAAATTGGGTCCCAT
The DNA here is from genome assembly GCA_030748955.1 of Fidelibacterota bacterium. Lineage (GTDB taxonomy): Bacteria > Fidelibacterota > Marinisomatia > SCGC-AAA003-L08 > D37C17 > D37C17. Next base: position 2,259 of record JASMKZ010000013.1, read on the forward strand.
CATTTTCATAAATAAGAGAACTACCCAAATTGCAAAATCCTTCTGCAGTTATAATATCCAGATTAAGAGAGTTTATTTCCAGCCAAATATGGAGGAATTCATGTGCCAATACAGCTTCAAATTCTAATTGAGGTAATCCAGATAAGATATAAATATGGTAGGGATTATCAATTTGTAATTTTGAATAGGACTTGCCGAGGAAATGAGTAAATCCTTTTAATTTTGCATGGGATAAATGTCCGGCTTTTTCGTTTAATATGTGAAGGTCTACTAATGTAATGGGAATGTTTTGTGGGATATTTATAATTCCAACCGCCTTCAACTGTGCCGTAACTGATTCATATGCATTATTAATTAACGAGTCGTTATGGATTGCTGTTATATGGCAGAGGCTACACATATGTCGTCCGTCTGAATAAACGTACCCCCCTTGAGTTACACTTTGAGAAATAATTCGTGAGCATGAGTGGCAAAATAATCCCTCCTTTTCATGGGTTGAATGAAAAGCATTTCCCCAAGCATCTAAAGAGTATTCTAAGGCTAAAGGTTGAAGACAAATTGAGCATTGTTTGCTTTCTGCAGAGGATATTATGCACATTGAACATATTCCAATTGCAGCAACAAGGTATTTATAAAGATCTAAAAAGTGATTCATTTATAGGGAGAATTTACTTCCTTCCAAATAAGTGTATGGTAGTAATTTATGGGCTTCAAATGTGTATCAAAAATATAAAATGAAAGTTGCATTTTTAACTGCTGGCGGAATTGCTCCATGCCTATCTGCATCAATTGGCAGGCTTATTTGTAATTATTCTGAGCATGATTCCGATGTAGAAATGATGGGCTATTTAAACGGATATAAGGGCTTACTCACAGGTAAGAGTATCTTAATAGATGATGATGCAATTGATAGTGCAGAAATTTTGTATGAATATGGTGGATCTCCAATTGGTAATAGCAGAGTAAAACTCCTAAATGCAGACGATTGTATAGAAAATGGGTATATTAAAAATGGAGAGAATCCTTTAAAAGTAGCAGCTGATCAACTGGTAAAGGATAATGTGACAATTCTCCATACCATTGGGGGAGATGATACAAATACTTCCGCTGGAGATCTGGTACAGTATCTTGCGAACAATGGGTACAATTTAACCGTTGTAGGATTACCTAAAACTGTGGATAATGATGTGTTCCCAATTCAACAGACATTGGGTGCCTGGACTGCTGCGGAGCAAGGAGCTGTGTTTTTTGAAAATGTAGCGAATGAAAATACAACTAGTTCTCGGCAACTCATTATACATGAAGTGATGGGACGGAACTGTGGATGGCTTACGGCGGCGACTGCTATGGAATATAGGCGGAGATTGGGTGGGAAAAAGTTTATTCCTTCTTTATTAATTACCAAAGAGCGCTGGGATGTGGATGCAGTATATATTCCGGAGGTGGATATTGATTTATCTAAGGAAATGAATCGGTTAAAAAAGCGAATGGATGAAAAAGATTCAGTAAATATATTTCTAAGCGAAGGAGCTGGAATTGACAGTATCGTATTAGAAATGGAAAGTAGGGGCAAAAAAATAGAAAGGGATGCATTTGGTCATCTCCGATTGGATGAAATTAATCCGGGACAATGGTTTGCCAGACAATTTGCAAAAGAGATTGATGCCGATAAAGTATTGGTTCAGAAAAGTGGCTATTTTGCTAGATCTGCAAAACCTAATAAAAAAGATTTGGGGCTTATTTTCCAGACTGCAGATTTTGCAGTAAAATGTGCTATTAATGGCAACTCTGGTGTTGTTGGATTAGATGAAAATAATAATAATCAGCTCACCTGTATTGAATTTGAAAGGATTAGAGGCGGTAAGCCATTTAACCCCCGGGTAGAGTGGTTTCAATCTATGATAAACGAAATTGGACAGAAATAAACAAAACTGAGGAGGAATATGAATAAAGAACAACTAAGAAGCACAGCAAATGCAATGGTGCAAAAGGGAAAGGGCATCTTAGCCGCTGATGAAAGCAGCCCTACATGCGGTAAACGTTTTGAAAGTATTGGCGTTGAGTCAACAGAACGCAATCGAAATATTTATCGCGATTTGCTCTTTACCACAAGTGGAATGGAAGAATATATCAGCGGGGTTATTCTTTTTGATGAAACGCTCAGACAATCCACTATAGCTGATGGAACAGCGTTTCCTCAATATTTTAAAAATTTAGATGTAATTCCAGGCATAAAAGTAGATAAAGGTGCAAAAGAACTTGCATCACACTCTGGTGAAAAAGTGACAGAAGGATTAGATGGGTTAAGAGATCGCCTGGCTGAATATTACAAATTGGGTGCTCGATTTGCAAAATGGAGAGCAGTTATTACTATTGGTGATGGTGGCATTCCAACAGAAACCTGCATTCATGTCAATGCCCATGCATTGGCACGGTATGCGGCTCTATGCCAGGAAGCGGATATTGTACCCATTGTTGAGCCTGAAGTGCTAATGGATGGCGCACATAGTATTGATACTTGTCATGATGTTTCCCAAAGGGCATTTTCCAGAGTTTTTGATGAATTGAGTAGACAAAGGGTATTTTTAGAGGGTATTGTTTTAAAACCAAACATGATTGTTTCTGGTATTGGTTGTAGCGAACAAGCCGGGGTGGAAGAGGTTGCAGACCGTACGGTGGAAGTTTTGAAAGCTACAGTGCCTGATGAAGTACCAGGGTGTGCATTCCTATCTGGTGGACAGACAAATGAAAATGCTACCGCCCACTTAAACATGATGAATGTTAAATATGCAGAAAGCCTTCCATGGAATCTCACATTTTCATATGGACGTGCATTGCAGGCATCAGCTCTTACTTCTTGGAGTGGTAAGGATGAAAATATTCCCACAGCTCAAGAGGCATTTTTTCAACGTGCCAAATTCAATGGGTTGGCTTCTAAAGGATCCTATTCACAAGAATTGGAATCTGAAATGGCATAATTTTACTTTATTTAATGACGCCATATGTAAAAAGAATATTTATTCAGAAGGATAAATTTTAACTTGATGAATTTGCCGTGCAGATGCTTTTATGACAACCGTCTGACCAATGGGCATAAATAAATGCTCGCCTTTGTTGGGGATTCGACCAAGCTGTGAGATAATGTATCCACCTACAGTCTCGTAATCACCTTTTGGAATCATGTTTCCATATTCGTCGTTAAAATCTTCCCAATCCATGCGGGCATCAACCACAATGGATCCGTCGGGCTGTTTTTCAGATTTTTTGGTATCCACATCAAACTCATCTTCAAAGTCACCAAATAATTCTTCAAATACATCTTCTGCAGTAATGAGGCCGGATGATCCGCCATGTTCATCTAAAACTACGGCCATAGCATGATGTGCTGATTGAAATTCACCCAAAAGATCTATAACTGGTTTTGTATAAGGAATAAATAATACAGGTTTTATAACTTCCTGGATACTTTCAGGAGAATGAAATAGGTCGTATAAATACACAACTCCTATAATATTATCTAAATCTTTTTCAAAGACGGGAAGTTTCGAATGTCCCGAGTCAATAAATGTATGCAGTGCTCTTTCAAGAGATTCTGTACTGGAAATAGCAGATATGTCTGTACGGGGTGTCATAACTTCACTAACTTTACTCTCTCTAAAATCAAACACATTAGAGATCATTTCCTTCTGATCATCTTCCATTGCTTCCGGATCATCCACCTGTTCATATGCGTGTTGAATATCATCCCGTTTTTCTTCTAATTCTTCATCGGTTTTACTAAATCGTTCGGTTACGTTCATCCATCTGGTCTGCCTCAAAAGAAAAATAATAGGGAAAAATAAAAAATAAGAGGACTTTAAGATCGGCGATAAAATAATCAGCCCCAAATTGGCATATCTCTGCATGATAGACTTTGGCAGAATTTCTCCAAATAGAAGAATAACAATAGCAATAGGAATTATGATTAACTGATGGGGTAATAAATTTGAACGAAGCAAATACACTGTTGCGAATGATGTGGCAAGAATGTTGGACAGGTTTGTGCCAATTAGAATCACTGATAAATATTCAGGTTTTCTATCCAGAATAGAGGATGCCAAACGCGCCAGGTATTTTTCCTGTTTCTCCCACACATCTAATTGGAGGGTATTTGCAGACAGAAGTGCAATTTCTGCACTGGAATAAATAATTGAAAGTATGAGCCCCAGCAGAGCTAAGTTTAGGTCAAGCATTCAGATTAAAAATAAAATAGATTTCAAAAATTAGATAGTTTTATGTCTGTAAACAAAGGAAAGACTATGAGTTGGGAAAAGATTACAGAACAGCAGAATTTACTTTCAATAAATATTGATGCAAATTCAACTTTGGAAATACTTAGTATTATTAATAATGAAGATGCAGGTGTTCCTACGGCCATACAAGAAGCAATACCTCATATTGAGGTTTTTATTGATGCACTAGTACCTAAAATGCAAAGTGGAGGAAGGCTGTTTTACGTAGGCACCGGAACCAGTGGCAGGTTGGGAGTATTGGATGCAGCTGAATGTCCACCAACCTTTAGTACGAATCCAGATATGGTGCAGGGAATTATTGCTGGTGGGTATGATGCTCTAGTGAGATCCATTGAAGGTGCTGAGGATATTCCTGCTGATGGTGCAACGGAAATTTTAAATTATGAAATTAAAACAGAGGATGTAGTATTGGGAATTTCAGCCAGCAGTACTACACCGTATGTATTAGGTGCTTTGGAAAAAGCCAAAGCAATTGGAGCAATGACAGGACTGTTGTTGTGTAATGATCCGCCAAAATTAGAATATGTAGATTATGTAATTCCTGTAATTGTAGGACCTGAAGTTATAACTGGATCTACCCGAATGAAAGCTGGAACAGCTACCAAAATGGTACTCAATATGATTACTACTACCCTAATGATTAAGCTCAATAAAACCTATGGGAATCTCATGGTGGATCTGAAAGCATCAAATGACAAACTGTGGGATAGAGGCACCCGTATTATTGAACATCTCACTGATTTGAATTATGATGAAGCCCTGAACATATTAAAGTCTGCAGATGGAGAAGTAAAAACAGCAGTAGTGATGGAAAAATTAAAGGTGGGGGTAGAGGTTGCCCGTGATAGGCTGAGAAATCATAAAGGTTCTTTAAAGGACGTTTTTATTAAGAAATAGCCAAAGATAAAAGAGCAAGATAAGAACAAATAATCAGTATCATCTATTTTTTCTTATAAACCAGAATACAAAGGGCAGACAAACCAGATACATTAATATTCCATAAACTCCTGAGGGGAGGCTTAAGGGTGATAATCCCACATCTTGATTCATTATAATATTGCCGACAGTGATTCCTATGGTTGCATTCTGTATACCTGATTCTATGGCAATGGTCACAGCTCGTTTTGAGTTCATTTTAAACCATTGGGCACTGTTATAACCAATAAATAACATCGTCAAAATCAAAATAATAATTGATGGTCCAAGCGTGCCTACATTGGCAATGAATGCATCCCATTCACTGGCTAGCGCTCCTGCAACAATTACCATAAACAGGACAGTTGATATTTTACTCGCTTTGGGTTCAAAGGAGTCTGAAAAACGCTTATATTTTGTATTTAGCAGCAAGCCTAGTCCAACGGGAAGTGCCGTGATGAGGCACATGGTAATACCCAGCGACAGGATATTCATTGGAGGTGCATCTGCTCCCATGAAATGAGCTGTTGAAAATCCTGTAATGAGTGGCAGTGTTATTACTGTTGCAATACTCATTACAGCAGTATAAGAAATAGACAGTGCCGTATCTCCCCTTGCTAGCTTAGTAATCATATTAGAGGTTACCCCGCCGGGACAGCAGGCAAGAATCATCATTCCCACAGCCATTTCTTCTGTCAATCCCAAAAAATTCACAATTAAAAAAGCAACAACTGGGAGGATGATCATTTGGTTGAGGATTCCCACAGTAAATGCTTTAGGTTCCCGAAAAATATTGGTAAAATCAGCTATGGTTAGACCAAGCCCCAGAGTGAACATAATAAATACCAGTGAAAGGGGTAGAAAAATATCTATGATCATTTTTTTATATTCTTTCTGATTGAAAAATAAATAATTATTAGTTATACTTTATAATATATATCTAAATACTGCTTTAAGAAATCTCTCACTACACCTCTAAAGGGGAGCGTGGCCGCCATGCCGTAAACCGGAGCCATTTCCCCTGATTCTGATGGATTTTCTTTCACAAAGTCAACAGCATCTTTCAAATGGGACAGAAATTGCTCAGCTACCCCTTGTTTGGTATGCCGAAGGGTGAGGCAAATATGCGCACAGGATGGCTTATGCAGTCCGTTTAAGTTCCAACCTTTATTGGTCATCTGATCCATTATTTTATATATATCAAGCTCCTTGGATTCGAAAGCTATGACCCAGAGAGGGTCGCCCATCAGTTTTAGTTCTGAGATTTCATTGATGCCTTGTTTAATTACTTCTGCTGTTGCCAAGATTTGTTTCACCGATTCCAGATATCCATCTTCTCCCATAGAGAGCAATGCAGCCCAACAGGCAGCGCTTAGGGCTCCGGGTCGGCTTCCAGCAAAAGTGGGGGAGAAATATAACCCTCCGGGCCAATCTGCAATAGTATAATACTGGTAACGCCTCAATTCTGGAGTGCGATAGAGGATTACCGATGTCCCCTTGGCGGCATAGCCAAATTTATGGGTATCAGCAGAAATAGAGCTTACTCCTGGTAATCGGAAATCAAATTCTGGAACAGGATATCCTAGCTTCTCAGCCCATGGGAGAACGAATCCGCCTAGACAAGCATCTACGTGAAAACAAATTCCTCTTTCACGGGCAATTTCAGACATCTCTTTTATGGGGTCTACAATACCATGAGGGAAATTGGGTGCTGATCCCACTATACAAATGGTATTTCCATTAGCAGTTTTTCGTACTGCATTAATATCTGCTTGGTAATTTTCATCAATAGGAACTCGTTTAATTTTAATTTTGAAGTATTCGCCCGCCTTATCAAAAGCAGCGTGGGCTGTTACAGGTAGTACAATATTGGGTCGTCGAATTCCGTTTACCGCCCAGGCTCTGTCTCTATAAGTTTTCATAGCTAGCAGAATACTCTCTGTGCCGCCTGATGTTACCACTCCGCACACCTCGTTGTTGGTTTTATCTGCACCCAGCATATGGGCAGTCATGGATACTATCTCAGCTTCAAATTTACTGGCACTGGGGAATAGATCAGAATGTAGAGGGTTATTCTGTGACTGTAGGGCATATACTTCATTTAAGAAATGAATGTGATCAGAATCTCCATGATATACTGCACCGGATACTAGCCCATCTTTCCAGCGTTTTTCTTCCAAAGCTGAGATATTTTTCAATTCATCCAAAATTACGCTTCGATCAATACCCGATTCAGGCAATTTAGCATGGGATTGAAATTCTCCCGAATAAGGTTTAACCATTGATTCCAGATCACTGGCCATAGACTCTGTTTGCTTATTTATCTCTTTTTTTACTGAAGGCAGTTTGCGTATCCACTTTTCCATAAAATGGATAAGTCCATTTGGTATCCACTTTACTTTCTCAATCATTTGATCCATGTTAGTCATTAGATAATCACCTGTAATGCTTTAGGAAGAATGGAATATTTTATTGGTGGAGTACCAATATTTTCACCATCTGTTTCAACGATAACAGTATCTGAAGTATTCAATTCAAATTCGTGACAAGTTTTATAATGCGCCAGTTTTTTACCTAAGATTGTTCCAGTAAAAAGGGATGGCATCATTGCAGCTAATCCAAATTTTGAGGTCCCATCAATCCAGACTACAGACAGTTGTCCATCATCTTGAACGGTGTCAATGCCGTAGCTCATATCACCTCCAAAATTTGAGGTTTTAAAAACGCTCGTGTTAGATAGGCTTCGCAACGGAATTTTTTCTCCGTCTATTGACATTTCAGCATTAAAGGGCTCGAACTGAGTAATAGCCTGCAAGCCGCAGATTGCCGCGCCAATATCCACACTCATCTGCTTCAGTGTTTTGGTAAGCCCGGTAACGGAGTTGAACTTTTCATTGGCAAAGCTAATAATGCCTATGCTAGAATTATTGATAACATAGCGGCTGATGGGTTTCCCTGAAAAATCCTGGCATTCAACCTTGAAAATATCAATTGGAACAGAATCATCTCCTTGAATACGGTCCAGCAAGCTCCGTTTATTCTTAAATTTCTTTTCAAAATCACAGCTGCTCCCAGCGGGTAAAAAAATAAGTTTTATTTCACTAGATATTATTTGATCTTCAATAAATATTCCCTGAAGGACTTCATTTAGGGTGCCATCTCCACTAAAAACACCAATGCGATTATAGCCGGAAGAAACCGCTTCAGATACAAGTTCTGTAGCATGGTTTTGGTATTTTGTTTTTTCAGCATGGTAGGGAATTTGATTATTTATTAAGTCATTTTCAAATTTCTGCCAACGTTTCTTAGCCTGACCATCTCCAGCAGTGGGGTTTACAATAATGAATGTTTCAGGTTTCATAAATAAAAATAGTATATATTAATTTTCTGCTAGATGATTGTGATATTTAAAAGTAAAGTAGAGGTGATTATGATTAAAATAAATGATCAATCCATTTAGCTGTGATGAATGAAAGTTACTTGGTTTTTTACTATAAGATGAATAATTAAAATGAAGAAAACATGCTGACTCATGAACTTTAAAATCCGTTAATCAATTCAATTGTGGTAAAAATGTCATTTTACTATATTGAGGGAGTTTTGTAAATTATAGGTCATTATGGCAGAATTTAAAATACATTCATCCTATGATCCCGCTGGAGATCAACCTCAGGCTATAGAGGAGTTGGTTGCAGGTATCAAAAAGGATGTAAAACATCAGGTCTTACTGGGTATTACTGGATCTGGTAAAACATTTACTATGGCTAACGTAATTCAAACAGTACAAAAGCCAACGCTAATTTTGTCTCATAATAAGACACTCGCCGCTCAATTGTATGGAGAATTCAGGAGCTTATTTCCTGAAAATGCGGTGGAGTTTTTTATATCCTATTATGATTATTATCAACCCGAGGCGTATTTACCGGTGACAGATACTTTTATTGAAAAAGATATGTCCATGAATGAAGAAATAGATCGCTTGCGACTGAAAGCCACCACGTCTCTCATTGGCAGGAAAGATGTCATTATCATTTGCTCTGTGAGTTGTATTTATGGTATTGGCTCGCCTGAAACCTATAAATCTATGTTGGTACATGTGAACAAATCATCGCCGCTAGATCAAAAGAAATTTCTACATTCTCTGGTAAATATTCATTACGTTCGTAATGATTTGGTTTTAGAGCCGGGAACCTTCAGGGTGAGGGGGGATGTGATTGAGGTATTTCCTGCCTATGATGAATGGGCTCTGCGCATTGAACTATTTGGTGATGAAGTGGAAAAAATTTATACTTTTGATCCCCTGACGGGTAAAATACAAAGCGAATTTGATGAATTCTGGGTGTATCCTGCAAAACATTTTGTAACTACCCGGGAAAATTTAAATAGTGCCATGGATGATATACGGGTTGAGCTGTCTGATCGCTTAAAGTATTTACGAGGAGAAGGCTTGTTGCTTGAAGCTCAGCGATTAGAGCAGCGCACCTTGTACGATTTAGAGATGATGACGGAGTTGGGTTACTGCTCTGGTATTGAAAACTATTCCCGACATTTAGAAGGCAGGAAAAAGGATGAGCGTCCCAGCACGTTAATTGATTTTTTCCCAAATGATTTTCTGATGTTTGTAGATGAGTCTCATGTATCTATTCCACAAATAAGAGCCATGTATAATGGAGACAGGTCTCGCAAAACCAGTTTAATTGAACATGGATTTAGACTTCCTTCAGCCTTGGATAACCGACCAATGAAATTTGAAGAATTTGAAAAAACAATTAATAAAGTTGCATATGTTTCAGCAACTCCTGGAGAGTATGAACTGAAAAAAACCGATGGAGTTATCGTTGAGCAGATAATTCGACCAACGGGGCTTTTAGACCCAGAAATTATTGTGAAGAAAACTAAGGGGCAAATTGATGATTTGATTGGTGAAATTCGAGAAGTTATAGCTCGGGATGAGCGGGTTTTGGTTACTACGCTCACCAAACGAATGGCAGAAGATTTGACTGATTATCTCAAAGGGGTAAATATTAAAGCCGAATATATGCATAGTGATATTGATACCATCGAGCGCGTACAAATTCTTCGCGGACTTCGAATGAAAGCTTTTGATGTGTTGGTGGGTATAAATCTTCTCCGTGAAGGATTGGATCTTCCAGAAGTGTCCCTGGTTGCGGTGTTAGATGCAGATAAGGAGGGATTTTTAAGGTCTCGGTCATCCCTCATGCAGGTATCTGGGAGGGCGGCGCGAAATATTAATGGAAAGGTGATTTTATACGGAGACAGAGTTACAGATTCCATGCAGTATCTAATTGACGAAACAGAACGGCGGAAAAAGGTTCAAATTGAATACAACAAAACACATAAGATTCAACCTCGAACAATCTATAAATCAGTAGAAGATATTAAGCTCACAACGGCTGTTGCTGATGAAAGCTTTGATTATAATAATAATGATAAAATTATTATTGATGATTCAACTCTAGATGGAATTGAAACCAAGGCATCGTTGGAAAGACTGAAGAGAGAAATGTTACGCTGTGCAAAAGATCTTCAATTTGAACAGGCTGCAATCTTGAGAGATAAAATTAGAGTTATCGAAGAAGGCGTTTAAAAAAATTATTATTCTGATTAATGAGGGGCATTAAAAATGGTCAATAAAAAAAGCTAGATGAAAAAAAAGGTATTGATTTTGGGTTCAGGCGGTAGGGAGCATGCCATGGCATGGGCATTTTCCAACGATGATAATGTCAGCAAGGTCTATTGCGCTCCTGGAAATGGCGGTACAAATAAAATAGCAGAAAATATTACCATAAACCTCGCAAACCGCCAGGAGATTCTACGATTAGCTCAGGAAAAAAAAATTGACCTCACAGTCGTCGGCCCTGAAAATCCATTGGCAAGTGGAATTGTAGATTCTTTTAAGGAGGAAGGATTGCGCATATTCGGACCTGATGCTTATGGCGCTCAATTGGAAAGTAGTAAGTTGTTTGCACGCAATTTAATGGCAGAGAAAAAGATACTTCAACCATCATTCTATTCGTGTAATACTAGAGATGAAGTGGAGTCACTTAAAGTGATACTTGAACTGCCATTGGTGCTGAAAGCTGATGGTTTGGCCGCTGGAAAGGGAGTGATTGTCTGTGAAACAGACGAAGAATTTGAAAAGGCTTTAAAAACCATTTTTATAGATGGAGAATTTGGAGAAGCAGCGCATAGAATATCTCTGGAAAGGTGTCTGGTAGGTGAAGAATTGTCTGTATTTGCAGTTTGTGATGGCGAAAATTTTATAATCCTGAATACAGCTCAGGATCATAAACGTGCCTTTGATGGTGATAGTGGTCCAAATACAGGGGGTATGGGTGCCTATTCACCTACACCACTTTCTACTCCAGGACTCATTGATAGAGTAGGAGTGGAAATAATTCAGCCCACATTAGATGCTATGAAAGATAGGGGGCATCCTTATACTGGATTTTTATATGTAGGGCTCATGATTGTGGATGGTGATCCCTATGTGATTGAGTTTAATGTTCGTATGGGAGATCCTGAGACACAAGTGGTGCTACCTTTGTTGGAGTCCAGTCTTTTTGAGCTATTATGGGATGCAACCGAAGGAAATTTAAACAAGTCTAAGGTGGCGATATCGTCCAAATCAGCAGTGACAGTAGTGCTGGCAGCAGATGGGTATCCGGGGAAATATGAAAAGGGTATGAAAATTAAAGGATTAGAAAAAGTGCAAGACCGCCTCGTATTTCATGCTGGGACCTTACAGAAAGATCATGATATAATTTCCAATGGAGGCCGAATTCTTAATGTTGTTGGATTTGGAAAAGATCTTAAATCTGCAATAGATGATGCCTATGATATTGCTAAATTAATTGAATATAGCGGGAAGTATTATCGTAAAGATATTGGCAAGCGAGGGATACAATATTTAAAGAAAGGGTCTAAAAATGATTGATATAGATAAAATCCGTAGGTCCGCAGATATCATCGGTGAATCTGTAGAAATTCAGGAAATGATCGCACTTATCGGTCAAGTGGCAAATACGGATATTTCCGTTTTAATTACAGGAGAATCTGGCTCAGGAAAGGAAGTGGTTGCAAAGGCTATCCATAAAAATAGCCGGCGGAAATTTGAAAAAATGATTACCGTTAACTGTGCTGCTATACCGGCAGGAATTATTGAAAGTGAATTGTTTGGACATAAAAAAGGGTCATTTACCGGTGCATCCGATGCACGAGCCGGATATTTTGAGGCGGCTCACAAGGGCACCATTTTCCTAGATGAGATTGGGGAACTACCCCTTGAAACACAGGCGAAACTTCTTCGGGTAATTGAGCAGGGCGAATTTATGAAAGTAGGTGATACTAATATCATGAAAACTGACGTACGGATAATAGCCGCCACAAATAGAGAATTGGCAGAAGAAGTGAAGAAGGGAAATTTTCGCCAAGACCTATATTTTAGACTAAAAACTATTAATATTGAAGCAGTTCCCCTTAGAGATCACATCAATGACATACATTTATTTATTGAAAGATTTGGGCTGCTTTTCACAGCAAAAAATGATATTCCCTTTAAAGGATTTTCCTCTGAAGCGCTTACAGTAATGAAGCGATATGCCTGGCCGGGGAATGTTAGAGAACTTAAAAATGTAGTGGAAAGCCTCTTGGTGATGAACCGGGGTGAGCGTATAACGGATGTGATGGTTGCCAAGCAGTTAAAACTGGATACTTTCCAAGCGAGCCCCAACCTGCCAGTGTTGGTTGATGCGGATGCTGATAAGGTCGAACGGGAGCTCATACTGAAACAGTTATTATTTCTTCGACAGGATGTAAATGAAATTAAACAAATGATGATGGGAAGCAGGGGAGTGTCCGTCAATGAAGTACAACCATCTAATCCGGCATTATTTTTGCCCCCTGTCCCATCAACATCTAATGCCCCGGGTACACTTGCCCATTTAGAAGATGGAGCTCTGCATGCCATTCAGGATGATGTCATAGGTGAAATTACTATGAGTGAATTAGAGCAGGAGATGATAGAGCGGGCTTTAGAAAAGTTTAGAGGAAACCGAAGAAAAACGGCTCGAGCGTTGGATATCTCTGAGCGTACCCTATATCGAAAAATTAATGATTATGGAATTCAGAAAAAAATTAAAGAATCATGAATCAGATAATTACCAAAATCATCATTCCAATGTTACTATTCCAAGGATGTTTATTTTATTCAACTAGAGGCTCTTTGCCGGTACATATCAATAGTATTTCCTTGGCACCTGTTGTCAATGAATCAGTAGAATTTGCAGCTGCTGAAATTTTAAATGAAGAATTGAATGAACTTATGGTGAATGAAAATGTATTGGATATTGTGCTTCCTGAACAAGCAGACAGCCGACTGGAAGTTGTAATATTATCAGTTACTGACAGACCTTACACGGTAACCCTTTCAGCAAATTTTGGTATGGAAGAAGTGGAAGAGTGGAAATTAACTATTAAAACATCTATAAGATGGTTTGACCTAAAGCGGGACGAAGTGCTTTTCGAAAAGAAAATGAGCAGTTGGGGGTCATACAGACCAGGTGTGGATATCGGATCTGATAATATTGATAATGACGGTGATTGTCCGGGTGATACCAATAACGATGACTGTAGATGCTGCAGTGGAGATGAAAAAGTAGATGAAAACGACAGTGACGAAACTGGTTCTCCTCGAGAATCGGCCCTAAGTATTTCTGTTCGCCGTCTCACAGAAGATATAGTAAACGAAATAACAAATACATGGTAAATTGAGGAGTATATGACAGTAGCACGAATAAATAGAATTTCTGAGTTTGAAGGTAAAACCGTTCAATTGAATGGATGGGTATATAATTCCCGGCGGAGTGGTAAGATTGGATTTTTAATGTTCAGAGATGGTTTTGGCATCATGCAATGCATTGTAGCAAAAAATGATGTGGGCGAAGAGGCATTCGAAGTATTCAAAAGCCTCACGCAAGAGTCATCTCTTTCAGTGGTTGGAGAGGTTGTGAAAAATGACAGGGCGCCGGGTGGATTTGAAATGGTTGTCTCAGAATTGATGGTGCACCAGTTAAGCAGTGAATATCCTATTACACCCAAAGAACATGGTACAGATTTTCTTATGAATCACCGTCATTTATGGCTGCGGAGTAAACGCCAGCATGCCATTTTAAAAGTGAGACATGAAATCATTAAAGCAGTTCGTGATTTCTTTGATTCCAACGATTTCACACTTTGCGATTCGCCCATATTTACCCCAAATGCCGCAGAAGGAACATCAACTCTATTTGGTACTGATTATTTTGGTAATACAGCTTTTTTGGCACAAACGGGGCAGTTGTATGGGGAGGCGGCAGCTATGGCTGTGGGTCGGCATTACAATTTTGGTCCAACCTTCCGAGCCGAAAAGAGTAAGACCCGGCGCCATCTCACTGAATTCTGGATGGTAGAGCCTGAAATTGCTTACTGTGAAATCGATGAAAATATGAATTGGGCTGAGCGTCTAATATTATTCATAATTGAACGTGTTTTAGAAAATCGAAAAAATGAATTAGACGTGCTGGAAAGAGACCTTGGGAAATTAGAACATATTAAAGCACCCTTCCCTCGACTAAGTTATACAGAGTGTGTAGAATTGCTCAACAAAGGGGGTATTAATTTTACATGGGGAGATGATTTCGGTGCTCCAGAAGAAACATTCATTGGGGAACAATTTAATCAGCCCGTTATGGTTCACAGGTTCCCTACTGCCATTAAAGCCTTTTATATGAAGCGTGACCCTGAAAATGAAAAGGTGGTTCTGGGAATGGATGTATTGGCTCCTGAAGGATTTGGCGAAATAATTGGTGGCTCCGAGCGGGAAACCGAAATTAATTTGCTGGAAGATCGTATTAAGGACGAAGAGCTAAATCAGGCTGATTATGAATGGTTTCTAGATTTGAGACGCTATGGCTCCGTTCCACATTCGGGATTTGGTATGGGGATAGAACGGGTTGTAGCATGGATTTGTAATCTCCCTCATGTGCGGGAAACCATTCCCTTTCCACGAACCATTGGAAGGCTGAATCCCTAGCTGTGAAAGTTGTTTTAGCTCAAATTAATCCCACAGTAGGTGCATTAAAAAAAAATGCGCAGAAAATTATTGAAATAATCCGTGAGTACACTCCAAAGTGCGATCTTATAATATTTCCAGAAATGGCACTTACAGGCTATCCGCCTCAAGATCTATTATTAGATAAATCCTTCATTCAGAAGGCGGAGGAAGTCCTTAATGGTATAGCATCGTCTGTTAATTCTACGGTCGTAATTATTGGGTCTATCCGCAAAGAGAATCATAATCTATATAATACCGCCGCTGTAATCCAAAGGGGCTCTGTTATCGATTACCGAGATAAAATGCACTTGCCTACCTATGATGTGTTTGATGAAGTTCGCTATTTCACCCCTTCTGAATTTGTAGAGCCGGTGGAGGTCGGTGTAAATGGAAAATCAGTCAAATTAGGACTTCAAATCTGTGAAGATCTGTGGGATGAGGAGTACGAAACAAAAGTAAGTAAGTCTCTTTGTAATCAGGGCGCTGAATTATTAATTAACATTTCCGCCTCACCTTTTCATATTAATAAGATCAGCGAACGTATTGAATTAATATGCGATAAGGCAAAAGACTTAAAGTGTTGCTTTATATACTGCAACCTGATTGGTGCTCAGGATGAACTGGTGTTTGATGGTCAGTCTTGTATTGTCAATTCCGCTGGTGAAATAATATTTCTTTCTGCTGCCTTTGAAGAAAATGTTCAGTTGATTGATTTAGAAAAATATAAACAAATAAAAGTATTAGAACTCTCTGAAGAAGAACAGATATTCAGAGCACTTTCCCTAGGGGTAAAAGATTATTTTAATAAAACAGGTCATTCTAAAGCAGTAATTGGGCTCAGTGGCGGTATTGATTCTGCCCTTACTGCAGCCATTGCCCAAAATGCTCTGGGCAGAGAAAATGTACTTGGAATCTCCATGCCGTCCATTTTTTCATCAGACCACAGTATAAGTGATGCCCAGGCATTGGCTGAAAACCTGGGAATTCAATTTGAGATTATTTCTATTAAAAAGATTAATGAACAAATGCTTGAGGGACTATCTCCCATATTTAATGGATCGGCAGCTGGATTGGCTGAAGAGAACCTGCAAGCGCGAATCCGAGGAAATATTCTCATGGCAGCTACTAATAAAAAGGGAGCACTTCTTTTAAATACCGGCAATAAAACGGAAATTGCTCTGGGATACTGCACCATGTATGGAGATATGGCCGGAGCTTTAGCTGTTATTAGTGATTTGAATAAATCTCAGGTGTATGATGTTTCCAGATGGATAAATACTCATTTCAAAAAGGATATTATTCCCCAGAATACATTAACTAAGCCTCCTTCAGCAGAACTGAGACCTGATCAGGTTGATCCCTTTGATTATGATGTAGTGAGTCCGTTGGTTGATATCCTCATAACGGAGCCGGAGTGTGCTGATGAATTAGAGGAAGAAGGTTATGATCCAGCGCTAATTAATGATTTAATCAAAAAAATAAGATTAGCAGAATATAAGCGACGGCAGGCTCCCCCAGGCATCAGAATTTCATCAAAAGCATTTGGAGTGGGAAGGAGATATCCAATAATTAATCAATTTACCATGTAAAAAATAGAATAAACAATGTCGTCCCTTATCCGTTTCGTCCAACGGTACCCAGTATTTAAGTTTCTTCCCATACAAATTTGGGGAATATTTATAGGAACTCACTATACTTTTCCGTCAACTTTTCTTTTGATTTTTTCAGGTGTCCTGTTCCTTGTTCTGTTTACCCGATATTTTCAGATTACTTTGCCTATAATTATTTTTCTCATGCCAATTTTGGTATTACAGACTGGGAATTCACATAATATTTCAGATTTTCTATCAGGCGAAGTATTAATTAAGGCAACGGTTTCCGATATTCAGAAAAAACGCAATTCAGATTACATCATTCTTGATACTGGAGATAAACGAGTACTATTACAAATATCAGATTCTCTTAACATTCTTCCTGCTGATATCATCATTTTGAGGGGGGAATTAGAAATGCCCCAACTCCCTAGAAATCACGGAGAGTTTAATTACGGTAGTTATTTACGATCTCAGGGTATTCAGGCTGTCATTCACCGTAATTTTTCTGTAATTGCAATTATTGAAGGTGAACCAAGTGTAAAACGTTGGTTCTTCGAAATGCGGCAGGGGATTCGTCAGCGATTGACAGAAGCTGTAGGACACCCTTATGATGGATTAGCATCTGGATTATTGTTGGGAGAAAAATCAGGTATTGAACCCAAGATGAAAGAGCAATTTCGACGGCTTGGTATAATTCACATATTGGCAGTGAGTGGGTTGCATGTGGGTTTTGTACTTTTGGTTCTTACAGTTATAGCAAAGATTGCAGTTTTCTCCAGGTTACACCGATTTTTATTTATTTCTGCAGGGCTATTATTTTATTTAGGGATTAGTGGAGGTGCCATTAGCGTAATGCGGGCAGTCACTATGGCGATTCTTTATATATATGGAAATTTAAGAGAAAAAGAAATAATACCCTGGAGTATCGTAGGGTTTACAGCATTTATTTTTCTCCTTGTTGATCCATCACAACTGTTCAGTATTAGCTTTCAACTCTCATTTGGTGCAGTATTTGGGATTCTATTTCTCCTGGATCAATTCAAACAATTAACAGCTAATAATGAGTTTTTAGTATCGTTGCGAAAGTATAGGTTACTCCGTTGGCTTATGGATGCATTAGTGGTATCTTTTGGAGCACAGTTAGGTACGTTTCTTCCCATCGCTATTACATTTGGAGAAATCCCGGTTTGGGCATTTGCAGCTAATTTGGCAATCATTCCTCTGGCAGGATTATCAGTTATAACCTCCCTCATTATTTCACTATTAATGCCCTTTTCAGCACAATTTGGGATATTCTATGGCGAAGCACTATGGGGACAATTGTTTCTTATGGATAAACTAGCCATGCTTTTAAATAAATTTCCTTATCAATCAATTTCTTTTCAAGGATGGGATAAACCCTCACTTTTAGTTTTATTTGCAGGTATGGTATTTCTGGCAACTGTATCACAAGTTAAGTATAGGTTCCGTGCCTTTGTTGTTTGTTTATTGCTGGGTAACTTTTTCATATGGAAAGAAAATCTAAACTCTCCTGAACTCATAGTTACTTTTTTGGATGTGGGACAGGGGGATGCCTGTGTTATTGAAGATGGAGAGCATACTATTTTGGTGGATGCGGGATATGCGGGATTCGGTAAAGATTATGGGAAGAAGACGGTGGTACCATTTTTAAAATATAAAGGAATTAGTGCAATTAATTTAGCAGTAATGACCCATCCCCATGCGGATCATATTGGGGGATTAGAATCTGTCTTGAAAAATTTCCCTATAAATGAAATTTGGGATACCCATAATGATTTTGAATCCTCTATTTATAAACGAATTCTAAAGGGATCAGGGGAAAACAAAAGTACCATTAAATATCCACAACCGGGGAATATTTATCAGTTGGGAGAAATGAAGCTCACCGTGTTATTCCCCGATTCAATTATTGCAGATAAAATGGAAAATATTAATAATGCCTCTATTGTTTTCCGGTTAGATTATGATAATTATAGTTTTCTGTTCACAGGCGATGCCGAAATCCAAGCCGAACGGATACTCTCAAATCTTGGCAATCTGTTGCAGGTAGATGTTCTAAAGGTAGGACATCATGGTTCCAGCACCAGTTCAATTGGGAGTATGGTAAAACATATTTCTCCAGAATTTGCTGTTATATCAGTAGGGGAAAATAATCGTTACGGACATCCATCGAAAAAAATAGTACAGAGATGGATAGATTCCGGAACCGAGGTATTCCGCACTGATGAAAGTGGGGCAGTTATTTTTATAATTGATAATAAGGGAATACATATACAAACATTGGTCAAGAGGGACACGATATAATGTTCCCCTATTCAGATTAATAATTGACACATAATAAATAATTGTTTCATCCCATTAATTCAATTCCCTAATTTTTTCCTATGAGAGATTTGATATTACACATTAACTGCCCGGATCAGCGGGGCATCATTGCCCAGTTTACAGGTGTTTTGTATGATCATGGAGCCAATGTACTGAATCTGGAACAGCATGTGGAACCTGATGAAAAGCTCTTTTTCATGCGCATTCATGCAGACCTTTCTAATATGGAAATTTCAGAAGATGCCCTCCATAAAATTCTCATGGCACAGGTGAAAAAGATGAATGCGAAGATTCAATTTTATTATCCTGAGAATGTGTTGAGAATAGCAATTTTTGTTACAAAAGAATCGGCCCCTCTATATGATTTGCTCATAAAGCATCAGTCAGGTGAACTGCCTTGCAAAATCCCCTGTATTATCAGCAATCATAAGCATTTAAAAGAAATTGCAGAACAATTCAATATTCCTTTTCATCACCTTCCTATATCACCTGAAACAAAGCCAGATCAGGAAAATGCAGTTCGTGAAATAATTAAAAAGGAAAATATTGATCTGTTGGTCCTGGCACGCTATATGCAGATTTTATCCCCTGCGTTTGTGACGGATTACCAAGGCAGAATTATTAACATCCATCATGGATTTTTACCAGCATTTAAGGGAAATAATCCTTATAGAAAAGCATGGGAGAGAGGGGTTAAGATGATTGGAGCTACAGCCCATTATGTCACAGCCGATCTGGATGAAGGCCCTATTATTGAACAGGATGTGGTTTCAGTAAACCACCAGCATTCTGTTCAGGAGATGATACAGGCTGGTCGGGATATTGAGCGGCGAGTACTTACATCTGCGGTGAAAGCCCACTTGCAGCACCGCATTATTCTGGATGGGCAGCGAACCATTATTTTTCATATGTAAAAATCTCGCTGCATTACGCTTGGAAAGCTCAGCTACTCTCTACACTATTTAACAAAAATCTGATATATACTGCTGTCATTAAAAGTATTACCGCCCCGGCCTGGTGCAGAACCCCAAGCCATACCGGTACTACCATGATCAGAGTAAGTACGCCTAATCCAAATTGAATGAGAATTGTCCACAGCAGCCAGTCGATAGCTTTTACCTGTTGTGGGGTAAGTTGAAATCCTTTGCAATAGCGCCAGAATCCCGGAATAAGCATAGTCAATACCCAACCCAGTAGGCGGTGAATAAACTGGACGGTAAAAGTATGTTCTATGAAGTTTTTCCAAATGGGAGACAGAGGGAGTAATCCTCTGGGAACCCATTCGCCTGCCATTTTAGGGAAGGTATTCCAGCCATAACCTGCTTTTAGACCTGCTGTAAAGGCTCCATAAATAATTTGGAGAATTATTACTGCTATAATCCAATTGAACACAGGCTGGAGTTTTTCTTTGTTATAAGCAGTAGATGGAATAAACACTTTCTTATTCACAGTCAGCGCTGTCCAGAGAATATATGCCATAAGTCCGAAAGCCAATATCAAATGTCCCGCTAAGCGGTAATGACTCACGTGGGGATCGTCCACTAATCCACTTTTTACCATATACCAACCATATAGACCCTGCAGTCCACCCAAAACAAACATAAATAGAAGTTTTTTCATTAGTGGAGGATTTAGTTTTTTCTTTATTAAAAAGTAAGCAAAAGGGATGATGAAAAATATTCCTAATAATCGCCCAATAAGGCGGTGAACATATTCCCAGAAGAAAATAAACTTAAATTGAGAGAGTGTCATGCCCTGGTTCAGTTTCTGGTATTCGGGGTATTGTTGATATTTTTCAAACTCAGTTTCCCAAGCGGAATCATTCATGGGTGGGACTATTCCTGAAATGGGGTGCCATTCTACCATAGAAAGTCCCGATTGGGTGAGGCGGGTAACACCGCCAATTATTACCATGAGAAAGATAAGCAGGCAAGCAGAAATGAGCCAGATTGTTATTTGTTTATTAGTCTTAGGATCCATTTAGATGTTTTTTCAGGCGGGAAAAATTAGGCATGAAATGATTATGTATTAAACGGTCATTTTTTTCATTTATTATTCCTTAGCTAACTTTTGAGCAAAGAGAGACCATAGGGGCATATAATTTGGTGCTGATTGGGTATCGGTTCACCCCACAAATGCAGAGCTAATCATTAAATACTAACGCAGAGAGTTAGGGATTTAATATTATATCTATCAGCATTTTGTAGAAATCTTTTCAATTGCAGTAATTGTGAACTTCGTCTCTTTACCCCTGATTTCAAGCGTAAAATTCTCATCAATTTTTTTCCCAACTATAGCTTGGCCAAAAGGTGAATGGTAGGTTACAATCATAGGATAAAGATCCAACTCAAATTCGATGGGACCTAAGAGGTAATAGTCTTCGGCATCATCTTTGCCTTCTTCACGGATTGTAACCTTATTGCCAAATCCTACCTCGTCGGTTTCAATTTCGCCATACTCGATGAACCGGAATGGCGCATGGGACTGCAACAATTGTTTCTTATATATTATTAAACTCATCTCCTCTCTAGCAGCGTGGTATTCCGCATTTTCCTTAAGATCTCCATGGCTGGCTGCATCTCTAATTTTTATTGAAGTCTCCCTCTTTAATTTATCAATAGATTTCATTTCCTCTTCCAATGCGCGGTATGTATCCTGCAAAATCAAAGTTGCCACATTAATCTCCTTATTTGGTTAGCCTGCGTAGCATAGGGGGTTAGTTGTTTTCTGCTTGACTATCTGAATCAGCATCTCTTTTATTCTTTAAGTAGTCTTCAATTCGAATTCCCAATATACCACCCATTGCGCCAGCAGCAAATATTGACAAAAATTCAACAGTTCTAATTGTATTATCGTAAATAACTACGAAATATGAACAAAGTGAGAGAAAAAACATTATGCCTATAAGTTTAATTTTCTTCATTTTAACTCCTTGATCAGATATGTAAACTTAATATGGTTTACCGATAAATAAAAAAGCCCTCGATTTTCTCAGGGCCTGTCTAACACTAAGTTTATTTAGGAAGTGCTATCTGAGATCTAAGATGTAATTTCTAATTTGGATAAGATTATTGTAGGTGAAGTCAGAATTGCTAATTATTTTAATTATATTTATTAATGTTTATTTCAACACGTCTATTTTGAGCACGGTTAGCTGGTATTACATTCCCACCCTCATCTCTATTTGGCACAATGGGTGCTGTCTCTGCCCGTCCAATTGGCTTTAATTTTTTAATATCAATTCCGCTTGCGTTCAATATTTCAACTATTCCGGTCGCACGAATTGCAGAAAGATCCCAGTTGGAATTAAAGTCTGGATTGTCTTCAGGAATAGGATCATCATCTGTGTGCCCTTCAACCTCAATCATATAGTCTTTATATGAGGATTCATCTAAAAGCTCTGTGATAGTTTTAGATATTTCTTCAATTACGGGGGTCATATTATCCATTACAATAGCAGAACCAGATGAATAAAGGGAACTACCTGGAATTCGAATTTTTATTCCATTAGGACCCAGCTCAACTTTAACCTGACTTTCTAATTTTTTATCTTTAATAACTTTATTTAATTCTTTTTCTAATTCTTTAAATTCATTTTCAGTATTTTCTGCAGCAAAAGCTTCTTTCATTGCCTCTGCTAAATCCTCATACTTACCAGGATCAGGGTCAGTAGTAGAATAGAGCATAACAAAAAATGCCATCAAAAGACAAAACATGTCAGCAAATGTCCCCATATAACCAGGTTGTACATCTAAATCTTCTCTTTTTACTCTTATTTTTTTCATTCTTCTGCAATATCAAAATGATTAGACGAATCAAGGTACCTATTGAGATGGTCCTGAACAGTATATGGATGTGGTTTGTTGGGCAGCATAGATATACCTTCGAGTAAAACCATATCACGATATTTGATGATTGAATATTGTTGCTCTAGTTTTCTTGCAGCAGGTTTAAAAAATAGATTGGCAAAAAGTACGCCGTGCAAGGTAGTAATTAATGCGATTGCCATACCACCACCAATTGCTGTCGGGTCACCGCTCATATTCGACAACAT
This sequence comes from Fidelibacterota bacterium, assembly GCA_030748955.1. Taxonomy (GTDB): domain Bacteria; phylum Fidelibacterota; class Marinisomatia; order SCGC-AAA003-L08; family D37C17; genus D37C17. The sequence continues at coordinate 25,575 of JASMKZ010000013.1, forward strand.
AATAACCAATCCTACCAATGTTCCTATCATGCCGAATGCAGGAGAAAATTGAGCCATTGTATCTAATATTGTCACTACATGCATCTTCCTGTCATATGTAGTGTCTATAAAATCTTCTGTTAATCTAGATATATTTTCAGATTTCCCACCATCTAATACCATCTCCATACTATACTTTATAACGGGATTTTTATTTTCATCTACATTAAATTTTTTTTGAAGCTCCTGGATTCCACCTTTTTTTACAATTTCAGCCCAACCGATTATTTTCCCAACATCATTATATATAGTTCTTGAATTTATATCTAAATGCTTAAAAATTTTAACCATTTCTTTAAAGGCTTGAATGACATAATTATCTTTAAAAGCAATAAATGTAGCAGCTATTGTTCCTCCTAAAACCATAAGTAAACTATTAGGCAATAAAAAGATCCAAGGATAGGGAGGAGCAGAAGGGTCTTGCCCTGATATAATTGCGTATACAAATAGTCCTATACCTGCTAAAAAACCTATTATTGTACCAGTCGACATAAAAACCTCATATTTAATAATATTTTTTTGAATAACTATAAGTTATATAGTTATAATTCAATAATCCTTATTCTTCACTTTAGTCCTTGATTGAATACAGTAATTTAATAACAACATCAGATATTAGTAGCTTATTGTTTTAGATGAGAGCAGGGGGGGGATAGCATTTAGAGTGATTCGGGTATCGGCATACCCTGTAAAAACACAAGCCGAAGTATTAAATACCCTCGGCTTGTGTGATTGGACGGAACAAGTTATAAAGAAGACAATGAAAAGTCTCTAACTTGATTTTCGACCGTCCAAATCTGTTCTGTCAGCATACTTTGAGGAGTAGTTTACCCTACAGAACGTTAAAATGTACAAAGATTACAATATAAGTGCATATAGGTAAAAGTCTGATTTATATTGTAGGATTCTTCTTACAAGAAAACTCCATTGGCTATGATTAGATATGTAAACTTAATATGGTTTGCCAATAAATAAAAAAGCCCCACAAATGCAGGGCTGAAAGTTTGTTTAGGGAGAGCTATTTGTGATAGTGACATTGGTACACAACTTCTACTTGAATAACACTACACATTTTATCAAGACAAGTTTCTACTCCTTCACCAAATATTTCAGCTTCTTTATACCCCCAGTTTTGACATTTTTCTATTGCTGTTTTTAAAGCATCATCCCATTGAATATCAAGATTAGACAATATACCATCATATGTATAAGACATAGCAATAGTTGCACTTGCTTGATCTCCAGCTATTGGTGATAAAAATATAATTTGAGGTTTTCTCCAACACCCAACAACAAGTAATAATATAATTAGTCTGCGATTCATAGGGGGTTAGTTGTTATTCGGATTCCATGGCATCTTTATAGCCTCTTTTAAAATCATCAGACAACCATTTCCAAATGAATAGAGATAGGGATACTATAAAAGTTACAGCGACTATAATCATTGATAATACTGCTCCACCAAAAATTATTTCTTCCATTTTGATTCCTTGATTAGATATGTAAACTTAATATGGGTTGCCGATAATATTACTCACCTATAGGTGGTGGATTTGACAATAAATCTTTTGTTTCATCTTTAAAAAGCGTCCAAAGTCCATAGATACCAATCATAGTGCCAATAGGAATACTAAGAAGAGATAAACATGATAATATTATTCCAAAAACCCAGCTCCATGCTTTCTTTGTTATTAGTCCATATCCACAAATAAAACCTGGTGCTGCAAAAATGAATAAAACTGTACCAATTGATTGACCTATAATAGATGTAATTCTTATTGCAGTTGAATCTCCACTTATTTCTCCTGCCATAGGCAGAAATTGGTTAATAGCAACTCCACCAATTACCATCAATATACTAAAAGTAAGAAATAATGTACCCAAAATATTAATATGTTTCGTCATATCATTAGGGTCTCTCTGTTTTTTTCCACAATGCTTACATATGATTGCCTCAGTTTGAATTTCTTCTGCACAATAGTTACATATTTTCATTATAACATCCTTTATTTTATTAGCCTGTAAATCATAACAGTTTTTTATAAGGGGTTAGTTAGCATCTTTATCTGATGAACATTCTTCCATGTAAATTTTTATATTCATATCACCCAATGAGATTCTATAGAATACTTTCAGGAAGTATTGGCTACATTGATGCATGCAATCACACCATTCATCTGAAGATATTGTGGATGCTACACATTCTTTTTTACAATCTTTAATTATGTTCTCTGTTTTTAGAGTAGCTGAACCTGAACTTATATTGCCATCTAAAATATTCATTTCTATCTCAGGTTTTTTCACATCAGGAACTTCTGGCATAACTCCTTCTGCTGGTTCTATTGTCTCTTCTGTACTCTCTTTAGGCTCAGAGGGTTCAGTATTCTCTTCTGTATTCTCTTTAGGCTCAGAGGGCTCTGTATTGTCAATGGCTTTAGCTGCACACCCTATAAAAAAACTTCCAACCGTAAATAATAATATTAATTTCTTCATTTTAGTCCCTGATTAGATATGTAAACTTAATATGGTTAGCCGATAAATAAAAAAGTTCTACAAATGCAGGGCTTTACTTGAAATTTTCCTACTCTTCTACAATTGTGATGCTAATTTTATGCTACTTCTCAATTTCTTCCTATCAATAGTAAAAATAGCTAAACAATTGAATATCAATCCCCATAAACCAGCATGGATACCAAATGGTTTTATTGGTATAGGAAAACCTATCCAGTTGCCAATCATAATACTTAAGGAAATAAAAGTGCCTATATAAATCCCTATTAGAATAGATTTAGAACTTATAGATTTAATGTGCACGCCTAAAAATATAGCAGGTGCAATTTGACATAATAATTCAAGTTTTATCTGAAATAGTTGCCAAATCGTTTGAGGTAGATTTATTGCCATAACAACTGCAATTAGCATAATTATCCAAGATATGGACTTACCAAATAGAAGAAGTATTTTTTGAGATGAGTCAGGTTTTATTTTACGAAATAAATCTTGTGTTACAGTTGATGAAATAGCCAATAATGCAGAATCTACTGTTGACATAATTGCTGCTATGGCAGCTGCAAGGAACATTACTATTAACCAAGAAATATTTGGTATTTGTTCTGCAAGATCAACTAACAGTAATATTGATATTTGTTCACTATTATTCCTATCTAAACCCTCTATTTGTGAAGCACCTACTATGCCAACTATCACCATAAATAAGGTCGTTACGAAAGGCATAAATACCATGAGCTGCAATGATTTCCGCAGCGTTGATGAATCTTTTGCAGAATAGATCCTTTGGATTGCATGAGGATAAACAGAAACTCCAACAGATACTACAAGAATTGTACTTAACCATAGACGTTTAGCGCTCCAGTCAGGTGGAGTCCAAAAATCAGGACGATATATCTGCAATTGAGAAGAAATTGCATTCAAACCCCCATATTGTTTATAAATTATATAAAATATAACTATAACACCAAATAATAACAATATTCCTTGTAACATATCAGTCCAAGCAACACTTCTCATTCCACCTAAAGTTTCATAAATCACCATAATTAATGATAAAATAATTATAGCATTAACAAAACTTACTTGACCTGCCGTTGCACCTTCAATAATAAATCCGATTGCTTTTAAATTAGTAAGAATATAATTTCCTAAGGCAATAATGGAAATTATACTTATGGTGATTGTTAAATGAATAGATTTAAAACGATGATATATAAAATCACCTAATGTTATAAAACTATGCTTTCTAGATAAATCATGTAGCTTAGGTGCATATATAAAGTATAAGCCTATAATTGCACACATGAAAGTAACTGTAACCAATGCTGTAAAACCTTGTCTGTATGCTCTACCTGAGAAACCAATCATAGTGTTACCACTATATTGGGTTGCATAAAGAGTCAAAAATAATACAACCCCACCCATACCTCTTCCCGCTAAATAAAAATCTCCTAGACTATCTTCTTTCTTTGAATAGTAACCTAGAAAACCAACACCAATAAGAGAAAATAAATACAAAAATAAAAATATTATTCCTCCATGATTTAATAAAGGAGCTGTATCCATATTATTTTTTTAGAGTTTTTTCAGATGCAGATATTGACCAATATCTATGTAAGAAATAAAAAATACTTATTGCATAAATTAAAGTTGAGAACAAGGCATACAATGCCCAATGGGGGAAACCGCCAGTTGATTCCATTTTAGTATTAATAAAAAACCATGGAACAGTCATTAAAAGCAAAAAAGAATTTAGCCCATATAATTTAATACGTGACATGAAGTTTACTTAAATTTTCCCCACTCTTCTACCATTGCTTTATAATTAATAATTTTATTAAACATAATCTATTCTTTCATAGGGGCTTACTCAAAGGTATTGGATTATGTTGTAAAGAAATCAAATACATTTGCAAGTCCTGACGCAGGTTGGCCTTTATAAAATTCTGTATAAGAACACTTGCTACAGGAAACAGAACTATACTTTTTATTCTGAATATTGAATATCTTCGTCCAAAAACTCCCTGTTACTCTCATCTCTCCTACTTCATACTCTTTCTGACTACATTTTGGACATGACCAATTATCGTGTTGCATCTTTATTTCTCCTTTATTAGATATGCAAACTTAATATTGTTAGCTGATAAATCAAAAAGTCTTACAAATGCAGGGATGTGAGGCTAATGTTTACTCAGGAAGTACTGTTAGATTTGTTTAATCAATATTGAGCATTTTATACCAAAAGAATGCTAGTAATAAAAAGCTGAAGATAAGAAAAATGAAGGGTATATTAATATTAAATGCATAGGGAGTTACACTAATAATAGTAAATATTATCCATTTATAAAATAGTAACTTTACAATTGAGCTACTTTCTATTTTCTCAGCTCTATATTCCAATAATAATAAAATTGATTGAACAATAAAAGTAATTGTTATACCTATTAGTATATAATGTAATAATTTAAAAATATCTAATAGATTATTAATTCCTAAAAAAGGTTTAACAACTTTAATTGGAATAATATTAAAAGAATTTGGGATTAAACTGATTATTAGGATTAATAGAAGCAGAAAACTTATCCCCATATCAAAATAAATAGTAAACTCTAGATTATTAAATTTATTTTTAAGACTCTTCATATTCAATAGTTTCTTCACACCCAACAATAAGTAATAATATAATTTAGTCTGCGAATCATAGGGGTTTAGTTATTAATCTCTATTAGCCTTTTTCAGTTTGTTCTCTGCTCTCTTTTCTTTTGCTGTTTTAGTAGTTGCTTTTTTAGTTGCTATTTTTGGATCTCTACCTTTGCCCATTATTATCTCCTTGATTAGATATACAAACTTAATATGGTTTGCCAATAAATAAAAAAGCACCACAAATGCAGAGCTATGAAAAAAGAATTGGAGAGGTGGGTTTAGTTAGTAAGAATGATGTTAACTAATGCAACTACATCAAGAATATTAATTTCGCCATCATTATTTATATCTGCACCATCAAGTTCAACAGCTGCAGGACTAAGTATATGATTAACTAAAATAATCACATCAAGTATATCTATACTATCATCATAGTTCAAATCGCCAATTATTGAATCAATAAATTTAGTAAAGAAATTCCAAATTTCTTGACTAGAATAGTTTGGCCAATCATGGCCTCCATTAACTACTTCATAAAGCCATACTTCATTATTATTAGAACAATTAAAATATCGATGATGAATTGTATTCATACCTAATAATAAATTATTTTCACTATTTACACATTCATTTTGTCCAATCCAAAATTCTATTACTTCATTCATTCCTGGATATGGTCCCCAATAGGTATCGTTTAGGTCTCCATCCCACAATGTTACATTATCATTTGTTCCATGTATTTCTAATACTGGTATTTGTTCAGTAGAACAATCAGTCCAAGATTCCCCAAACATTGTACCAGCAACTGGAGCAATAGCTCCAAATTTATCTCCTGCAAAACAAGCCAACATATAAGACATCTCAGCACCATTTGACATGCCAGATGCAAATGTATTATCGGAACTTAAATCGTATTCATTTTGAAGGTGCACTGCTAATGTACTTAGAAAGCCTACATCATCCACGGTTTGATTTTGATGGAAATTATAGCCAACATTCCAAAATCTATCACCATTCTGATCAATTGTACCATCTGGATAACAAACAGCAAAACCATTCTCATCAGCAACAGATTGCATCCCTGAATAGTTATACATTCCAATTGCTGAACCTGTAAATCCATGCATTAAAAATATTAGCGGTGCATTTGGAGGTATTGATTCAGGAATATATAAAATATATTGACGCATATCTCCTTCATACATGAATGTAAATTCTTGCGGTAGATAGCTACAGTATCCATTAGAATCTGTATATATATCGCCACAATCGCCACAATCGAAACTATATTCCGCACATTGAAAATCATAACCCCATTCTCCATCATCACACCAACCATCGCCAACCCATGCATCTGTAATACCATCACCGTTATAATCTTCACAATATTCATTGTATACATAACAATCAAAACCAAATCCAGGTTCATTATTACAAAAATATTGCCCATTACAGTCAAACATAAGCATATTTTCATCACAATCTTGTCCCCAACTGAGACTTAATAGCGATAACAGCAATAATATGTAGATATTTCTAATACTTCCTCCTAAATGTATATATCAATTAAAATTTACAGCACTTTACCTGATGCATCCAAATGGCTCTATCACATAAAATTTTCCAAAAAATATTTGAGAATGGGTGTAAGACTTTTGTTATGTTGGTACACCCCGTTGAAAGTTTCCCTATGGGTTTAAATCAAGTTAGGAAATAATCCTTGTTGTATCTTTAGAATCGTGTTCGATTGGTGGCGCTGGTGGAGTGATTATCTCCTTATCTTTAGGGAAGTATCTGCCCTTTGAATTTTCTTCATTTCTAAATTCATACATTTTGTCCATCAAATGAAGATTATCTATAATACCGCCTTCAGGAGTTTCTCTTAATGGATGATCCCAATCCATACTATTTACATCATTTTGCTCCCAATAATCTTCTTGAAATCGTCCATAATTCTTTGGTGGATTTTTATCCATATAAATGGATAAAGAAGTTGATAATAATAATGCTGTTAAGAAAGCTCCCATTTTACTGAAATATATTACTTATTGTTAAGTCAACTAACAATAAGTAATAATATAATTAGACTGTTAATCATAGGGGTTAGTTAGCGTCTGGTAATATCTTGCTTATTAAAGTTAGTAGATTGACTTTAGTCGTAGAATCTGATTCACTATAAGCTGATTTTATACCATAATCAATTAGTAATATATCTTTTACATCGAGTTGTGTTGTTCCACCTTCAATATTAATAATTCTAGCAACTTTACCTTTTTTTGAATTGACAATAATTTTCCCATCTTCATACTTTTTAATTGTGCCAGTAACATATGTGCCATACTTATCTATTATAGTAACAGTAGGTTCTTCAGCAAAAAGACTTCCAAACATAAATATTATTATTATTTTTTTCATTTGACTCCTTGATTAGATATGTAAACTTAATAGGGTTAGCCG
>JASMKZ010000140.1 GCA_030748955.1 Fidelibacterota bacterium
TTGCAGTTTATCATGTAGATTTTTCCAAAGCCTTGGCCCAAGGAGGTCGCTATAATAATTTAAGTCAAAACTTCGGCTCTTCAAGGGCTGCAACAGGTTTTTCTTTTGACTTGAAATACTTAATACAACAGCAAGATAATTTTGCTGTTAACGCCAATGTATTAACTGCGCCAAATGCCAAAGATCCGAAGTTAAACAAATTGATCAATGAATTGAGAACTAAAGGTATTAGTGTCAAACAGGATTTCAGTGAGACTGGAAAATCTGACTTTGTTATACGTAACGGTGATTGGTCTATGAAGGAGTAATATGGCAAAAAACGTTGTCATAATCGGTACCCAGTGGGGCGATGAAGGTAAAGGAAAAATTGTTGACTTAATTACTGATAAGGTTACTTCCGTTGTTCGCTTCCAGGGTGGCCATAATGCAGGACATACACTCGTAATTAAGGGCAAAAAAACTGTCTTGCATCTGATACCTTCAGGAATTCTAAGAAGCAATGTCCAGTGCTTAATAGGCCACGGCGTCGTTCTCTCTATGAGTGCACTGTTAAAAGAAATGACGGAACTGGAAGGGACAGGCCTCGAGGTTCAGTCACGTTTAAGTATCAGTCCCGGATGTCCATTAATTTTGCCTTACCACATTGCTCTCGATAATGCCAGAGAAGCCAAAATGGGCAAGGCCGCTATAGGAACGACTGGCAATGGAATAGGGCCAGCCTACGAAGATAAAGTTGCAAGGCGCGGTTTGAGAGTAGGGGATTTGCTTGACGAATCACTTTTTGCGGATAAATTAAGTCAGGTAATGGATTACCATAATTACACTCTAGAGAATTATTACAATCAATCAGCGATTGATTATCAACAGACCCTTGACGAAGCGTTAGAACAAGTAAAAATCA
>JASMKZ010000141.1 GCA_030748955.1 Fidelibacterota bacterium
TGATTCAATGACGATTAGTGTGATTCATTGTGCTATTGCTGATCTAGCGTCTATTTGGCAAACGGCATGGGTAAATTCGGGAGACTTAAACCTGCCATTTAATGATGAGAAATCAATACCAAATGTATATTTATTTGATCAAAATTATCCCAACCCATTCAACCCTGTCACAACACTCCGCTACGGCCTGCCAGAAGATAAACTGGTCAATATCACTATCTATGATATGATGGGCAGGCAAGTCAGTAACCTGGTCAGCAGTCAGCAAACTGCCGGGTACAAATCAGTGAAATGGAATGCTACCAATGATGCCGGATCTCCCGTATCAGCTGGTATTTATTTGTGTGTAATACAAACGGGAGAGTTCAGGAAGACGAAGAAAATGGTGCTGTTGAAGTAATAATCAAGCCCTGCACTCGTGGGGTTTTTTTGTTTGTAGGATGATGGGTAGATTCTTCCCGCTAGAATAGAAAAATGAATAAAACTAATTTTCTCCTGCCTGTCGTGGCCATGATGTTTGGCTGTCTGCCAATGAGAGGTCCGCAGTCTATGGGCGAACCTCCGGAAAATCCTAAATCCTTCCCGAAACTAAGCGAGCGTAACCGGCTACTGGGAGCTTTACTGCCGGAACGGACCTGTTATGATGTACAGCATTATGATATCAATATTGATATTGATACAGATAAAAAATATATAAAGGGGCATGTGGATATCACAGCTTCGGCTGTTGCTGATTTTACCATCCTGCAGGTTGACCTGGCAAAAGATATGCAGTTAAATGGTGTTTATTATCTGGGGAAACAGCTCACTGCGACCCGTAGGGAAGATGCCGTTATTGTGCAATTTCCCCAGGTAGACCGCGGTAGCGATTTCAAATTTCGCGTTGCATATGAAG
>JASMKZ010000142.1 GCA_030748955.1 Fidelibacterota bacterium
AGCCGTGTGTTGAGGCGGGCAATCTTCCGGTAGACATAAAATATAAACCTTGTACTGCGGGGATTAATGAAATAACAACATATGTAAGACCTGCCTTTGGAAGATTATCACCAAGCCAATCAGGCAACTGCCAGGTAATAAGAACAAGCATCAATTGCATCGCAAGCATAAAGTTAAGCATAGTTATCATACCTTCATCCATCGTAAAGCCATAAGGTTCCATCATAGATTCTGGTGCTAATATTCCACCCACAACAAACAATGCTCCGAAACCAGCATAGATTCGAAAAAGAAGTTTAAGACTCATGGGTTCTCCTCGATTTTATTATTGTTCATTAAAGGCGTAAATGTACACCACGCTTGTCCTAAATGTCTAGAAACAAAAAACCCCACTACTGGGCAGGGCTTAATTGTTATTTCGATTTATGAACAGAACTAATGCAATAATTAAATCATAAACAATACACAACTCTTCATAAAAGTTGACCATATATGATTTATCAATAAAAAATAAATAGCTGATGTCAAATAATACATGTGATAAATATGATATGGATAAAACGACTAAAATGACCCTTTTTGTAATGAAAAAATAAATTCCTATAGCTAAGAATGGTAAACTGTACCAAAAATCTCTCAAAAACACTTCATTGGATTCTAATAATGCTCCAGCGTAATAAATTATTGGTAATAGGAAAAAAGTATTTTTGAAAAACCATATCGCTCGATTTGGTAGAAATCGTTTCATTAAGACAATATTACACCCCACCAGTCCTAAATGTCTAGAAACAAAAAACCCCACGAATGTGGGGCTTGATGTTGTGAAAATGGTAAAATTATTTAAGTGATACCATCTTCTTAACCTGCTTGAAACCTTGTGATGTCATGTCTAATT
>JASMKZ010000143.1 GCA_030748955.1 Fidelibacterota bacterium
AGTTCCTCCTGAGTCACCTGTACAATCTTCAATCTTTTCTTCGCAACTCCAAAAAAACAAACCACTAAACATTAGTAGTGATATATATCTACTCATATCCAAATCTACCCAACCTCCCAAAAACAAAAAACTCCTCGAATCATAAATTTTAGACCAATGCAATACATTCTATTGAAATGTGTAATTCCTTGAGCGGTAGGCCAACAACTGGTGTAGACCTGGCCGGTGGATTGTTTGGAAAGAATTTTGTATAAAGTTCATTTAATTTGGCAAAATTATTTGCATCACAAAGCCAAACTGTAGTTTTTACAACCTTGCTCATGCTGCTGCCGGACGCTTCAAGCAATAAAGATAGATTTTGAAATGCCTGGCAAGCTTGAGATTCAAAATCATCTCCTGCAAGTTTACCTGTGTTGTAATCAATGCCGGGCTGGCCTGCGACATAAAGAACTTCACCGGCCCGCACAACATGCGAATAAGACGTGTTTGGTGCTTTAACGCTTGAAATATCTGGAATTTCATGTATTGTGTTCATATTAGACTCCTTGGAATTGCTTAACTAAGACAATTTTACATTACACAAGTCCTAAATGTCTAGAAACAAAAAACCCCACGAATGTGGGGCTTGATTGAGCAAGAGGCGTTTCATTGGATTATGGGACGGTAACCGTTAAATCTCTCACTTCTAAATAATCCGTAATATCCACCTCATTTCCGTTATCATCAATAAAATGAAGCTCTTCAGGTACAATTGTAAATGTACTTGTTCCTGAAGAAAGCCCAGTTACTTCAAACGCAGCTAATTGACCAGTGCCACTTACCATGGCATCACCATGAATTGCACTGATCGAAAGATGTATTTTATCGTCCACTATTTGAAACAGTGAAATTGCA
>JASMKZ010000144.1 GCA_030748955.1 Fidelibacterota bacterium
TATGTCAAAAATATTAACCAAAGACCGTTTTTATTATGACCCTGAATTCGTGGGCAGCCCCGATGGCCGAACCATTAGAATTATGTCCGAGTATTACGGTCCTCTCCGTCGTCTGCGCAGGAAAAAAGTTGCCGATACTATTGTATTTTTCGGGTCGGCCCGTATTAAATCGAGAGCAGATGCCAAAAAAGCCTTGGTCAATGCTGGAAAAAACGGGAATACCAAAGCCCTGAACCGCCTGAAAAAAGACCTGGAGATGGCACAGTATTATGAAGATGCCAGGACCCTGGCCGGACAATTCACCAATTGGAGCAAAGGGCTCAAGGGTACCAAACGCCGCTACATCATCTGTTCTGGCGGAGGGCCTGGTATTATGGAAGCTTCCAATCGCGGAGCACAGGAAGCAGGCGGAATATCGGTGGGTCTGACCATTTCTCTGCCCGAAGAGCAATCAGGTAATCCCTGGATCACAGATGATCTTGATCTCAAATTTCATTATTTTTTCATGCGTAAATTCTGGTTTCTGTACCTGGCCAAGGCTCTGGTTGTTTGGCCGGGCGGGTTTGGAACTTTAGACGAACTGATGGAATTGTTAACCTTAATTCAAACAGAAAAGATTAAGAAACGGGTACCCATTGTACTCTATGGCAAGGAATTCTGGGAAAATGTGGTCAACTGGGACTACTTGGTGGAAATAGGTACCATTTCGAATGATGACCTGGAATTATTTCATATCTCTGACAGTAAAAAAGATACCTTTAATTATGTAACTTCCTTTATTGAGAAACACCACTTAAAAGGCCCTAATTTTTGAAGCACCTGTTCATTTCACTGTTATTTTTTCTGCAGCTCCTTCCAGCCCAAATCGAGCCGGTAAAAGATATTCAT
>JASMKZ010000145.1:0-609 GCA_030748955.1 Fidelibacterota bacterium
AGTTGCGGTTGCAAGTTTCTATTGGCACAGAACATTTGTTCTCCCACCTAATACGAATTCTGAAAAAAGAAATATAATGAAAAAGCAGCCTGATCCAGCGGCAATATCATTAGTATTGGAAAAAAAGAAAGGTGTCTGGAAAATTGTTCATACTCATACTTCTTTATTAGTAAATAAGGATGCTAATTAGATAAATATATATTCTACATGAAGCCCCACTTTCGTGGGGTTTTTTGTTTGCGGTGATACCGGTGAATGTACTTTGCTTAAGATTTAGTATTAGATTATGTTACATAATGTAATCTCGTTATGAATTATTTTAAATTATATCTATGACAATTAATTGGAAAACATTTCCAGCTTATATTTGGCTAATTCCGTTTCTGGCTATTCCTTTATTTTCGCAAGACTTAGAAGATTTATCTTTCGGTGATGACAATTCTCTTGATATAGCTACTTGGAATATTGAATGGTTTCCCAAAAATGGTCAAATTACAGTAGAATACGTCACTGAGATTATTGAACAATTAGATTTAGATATCCTAGCCATTCAGGAAGTGGATGATACGGCTATGTTTGATCAAATGCTGGTGGATTTACCTGCTTATA
>JASMKZ010000145.1:619-887 GCA_030748955.1 Fidelibacterota bacterium
TACAAAACAGAAGCAGTGGGAATCAATGATATATATGAGATTTATACAACTTCGCCTTATTGGAGCGCATTTCCTCGTTCACCCATGGTTATGGATATTAGCTTCATGGGGGAAAACTATTTCCTCATTAATAATCATTTTAAATGTTGTGGCGATGGTATTATCGATTTCAATAATGAATCGGATGAAGAAAAAAGAAGATATGATGCGAGTAATTTTCTTAAGGAATATATAGATACTAATCTGTCAGATAAAAATGTAATTGTAT
>JASMKZ010000146.1 GCA_030748955.1 Fidelibacterota bacterium
GTGTAATTTTAGCTATCTAATCAAGGACTAAAATGAAAAAAATATTATTATTATTTGCTATGTTTATTGTTGGGTGTTCATCTCCAATAGTAGGAATTATAACAGATATATTTATTTCCCCAATGGTCTATTCTAATTACAGCGAATGTAGTGATTATATTAATAGATATAATGATTTACAAAATGAAAAGAAGCAATTAGATATTGAATATGAAAAAGTATTAGAAAATGATTCTTTATCAGATGAACAAAAACAGGAGTATGAGGATAGAATTTTAGATTTATCATTTCAAGTAAATAATGCTCTTCAAGATTGGCAGGATTGCAACAGTCGCAACTCTAACTAACCCCCTATAAAGAACTGTTATGATTCGCAGGCTAATTATATCATTACTTATTGTTAGTGGATTTGCCGAAATCTCGGCTAACCATATTAAGTTTACGTATCTAATCAAGTATGTTAAAGGATATCATATGATCAAGTTGACACACAAAACTCATATAAAACAATTGTTGAAAGATAATCCTAATTGGGAAGTAGTTGACTTAGGTTGTGGAATTGACACATCTTTTCTAACCGATGAAGAAGTATATGCATGGGATATAAAAGATTATGAATAAATATAAATTTTTAAAAGAGGAGATACTATGTTAAAGAAAAAATCTATCGACTATATATTTGGAATGATAACAGGTGCATCGCTTATGCTAGCATTTTGGGCGTGTACTACCCCATTAGATGCATCAGGAGCTACTATTCAAGAGGTTAGAGTAGTGAATGAGAGTTTGAATGCAAGGACGAACAATACCATGGAACTTAAATAATTTTCAGTTGTAATAGAATAGGATAAACCTTACATTTATATCGTGAGAA
>JASMKZ010000147.1 GCA_030748955.1 Fidelibacterota bacterium
GTGATCTAGTAGATGATGAGTGTGGCGTATGTGATGGTAATAATAGTAGCTGTGAGGATTGTGCTGGTGTACCAAATGGTGACAGCTGGGAAAGTGATTGTGGTTGTGTAGCTTCTGATAATGATGGAAATGATTGTGATGACTGTTTTGGCACACCTAATGGAAGTGCCTGGGATAGTGATTGTGGATGTGTACCGGAGGGCAACTCTGGTGATGACTGTGATGACTGTGCTGGCGTACCCAATGGTGATAATGTAGTAGATAATTGTGATACCTGTGACAGTGACAGTTCTAATGACTGTGTACAGGATTGTGCTGGTAATTGGGGTGGTGATTTAGTAGATGATGAGTGTGGTATTTGTGATGGTGATAATAGCAGTTGTGCGGATGAATGTGGCGTACCCAATGGTGATAACAGTACTTGTTTAGATGAATGTGGCGTACCAAATGGTGATAACTCTAGCTGTTCTGACTGTGCAGGCGTACCAAATGGTGATAATGTAGTAGATAATTGTGGCACTTGTGATGCTGACAGCTCCAATGACTGTGTGCAGGATTGTGCTGGAACATGGGGTGGTGATTTAGTGGTTGATGAATGTAATATTTGTGGTGGTGACAACAGTGTATGTGCAGATTGTGCTGGTGTGCCAAATGGTAGTAACCTGGAAGATAATTGCGGCACTTGTGATGCTGACAGCTCTAATGACTGTGTACAGGATTGTGCTGGAACATGGGGTGGTGATACAGCAGTTGATGAATGTGGTATTTGTGATGGTGATAATAGCAGTTGTGCAGACTGTGCAGGCGTACCTAATGGTGACAGCTGGGATAGTGACTGTGGATGTGTAGCTTCTGATAATGATGGAAATGA
>JASMKZ010000148.1 GCA_030748955.1 Fidelibacterota bacterium
GCCGGGAGAAGGTTGAAAGTTTTTACTCGCATCTTCTGCATTAATCCTACATTCAATAGCATGACCTCTTGGTTTAATGTCTTCTTGTTTTAGTGAGGTTTCTCCATTGAAAGCAATATTAATTTGTTCTTTAATAATATCAATTCCTGTAACAACTTCCGTAACTGGGTGCTCAACTTGTATTCTTGTATTCATTTCTAAAAAATAGAATTTGTTATTTTCGTAAATGAATTCTACTGTTCCAGCACCCTCATAACCTATTTGACTAACCATTTTTACTGTTTTTTCAAAAAGCATATTTCTTAACTCATCTGTCAATATAGGGCTTGGAGTTTCTTCAATTAATTTTTGATGTCTTCTTTGAACAGAGCAATCTCTTTCATGTAAATGAATAGTTCTATTTTTTCCTGATAAAATTTGTACTTCAATATGTCTAGGATTTTTAAAATATTTTTCTATATACACATTTTCATTATTAAAGTATTTTTTTGCTTCTAATTTAGCTAAAGGAAGTAATTTTTCTAATTCTTCAGGTTTATTAGCAACTTTCATTCCTTTTCCACCACCACCACCTGCTGCTTTAATTAATACTGGAAATCCTATTTTTTTAGATATTTCTTCTTCTTTTTCTTTTCTCTCTTTCATACGTTTTACATATATATCGTAATCAGGTCTTTCGTGATCATATTTAGACCAAAGTTTTTTAGCTTCTTTACCAATTTTACCATCAATTGGACAAGGAGTGCCTGCTTGTATCATTGATTCAAACACACGCTCATCCTGGCAGAGAATAGCAACTGCTGCTACTTTCATACCAAAGTCATTTAAAATTCTTGCTAGTTTTAATCTTTCACAATTTTTATC
>JASMKZ010000149.1 GCA_030748955.1 Fidelibacterota bacterium
CTCAATTAACTAAATGAAAATTGCATTTTTAACAGCCGGAGGACTGGCGCCTTGCCTTTCGGCGTCTATTGGCGCCCTGATCAAGCAATATCATATCAAGGAACCGGACGCCGATCTCATTGGATATTTAAATGGTTACAGGGGGTTGTTGTTGGGTAAAACAATTCAATTCCCGGATAATGCTCATAGCCATGCCGACATCCTCATGAAATATGGAGGTAGCCCAATCGGGAATAGTCGTGTAAAATTAACCAACATGGAAAATTGCATTAAAAACGGTTATATAAAAGATGGTGAAAATCCTGTTGAGGTTGCCGCTAACCAACTTAAATCTGATGGGGTGGATATACTTCATACGATTGGTGGGGACGATACAAATACAATGGCTGCTGAATTAGCCAACTATCTTTCAGAAAATAATTATGGCCTTACTGTCGTCGGGTTACCTAAAACTGTGGATAATGATGTGTTTCCAATTGCTCGTTCTTTAGGTGCTGATACGGCAGCGGAACAGGGTGCCATCTTTTTTGAAAATATTGCCAATGAAAACACTACGAGTACTCGACAACTTATAATACATGAAGTCATGGGGCGACATTGTGGTTGGCTCACAGCGGCAACTGCTAAAAAATATCGTGAACGCCTTGATGGAAAATCATTTGTGGATTCCATGCTTATTTCCCGTA
Organism: Fidelibacterota bacterium; assembly: GCA_030748955.1. Classification (GTDB taxonomy): domain Bacteria; phylum Fidelibacterota; class Marinisomatia; order SCGC-AAA003-L08; family D37C17; genus D37C17. The sequence goes on from JASMKZ010000149.1 coordinate 687, forward strand.
AGTGTTGGGATGTGGACGCAATCTATATACCGGAAGAAGAATTGAATTTTGAAGCAGAATGTGAGCGTTTGAATAAACGTATGGCTGAAAAAGACGGTGTGAATATTTTCTTGAGTGAAGGAGCAGGTATTGATACCATAGTCAACGAAATGGAGGCCGAAGGGGAGAACG
>JASMKZ010000014.1 GCA_030748955.1 Fidelibacterota bacterium
GCCTCTAATCAAGGGCCTGGATTTGGTGGGTATACCGATGATGATTTTAATGATTTTTTGTGGGATACGGTTCTGTCTGATTTTACTTATGATAGTTATGAAGGAATATATGATGGTAGTGGTGGAACGGACAGCCAAGGTATTAACGCCATTAATACGGGTGTAAGCCTAATTAACTATACAGGTCATGGTTCTATTTCCAGTTGGGGGAATGGTGCATCCCTGAGCACTTCTCAAATTAATTCTCTGACGAATGACAACCGCCTTCCATTTGTTATTACAGTTGGCTGCAACGTAGGTGAATTCCAGAGCACCAATGAATGTTTCTGTGAAGCGTGGATGAGGGCGACTAATGGAGGAGAACCTACAGGCTCTATTGCTCATTTTGGTTCTACTATAAGTCAATCCTGGGAGCCTCCCATGCATGGTCAATACGGAATGAATCTTATATTGACAGAAAGTTATGATGACCATCTTACGAGAACAATAGGTGGTATCACTACCAATGGTTGCATGTATATGAATGATGCTCAGGGTAGTTCAGGGATTAATGAAACCAAGTACTGGACCTATTTTGGAGATCCTTCTGTACCTCTTAGGACTGCACCGTCAACAGAAATGAATATTGTTCATGATGATGTAATTATTATTGGTTCAACTGAATTTCTAGTTACCACAGGCTCTGAAGGTGATCTCGTGGCTCTATCGCGAGATGGACAGCTGCTGGTATCGGGTTATACCGATAGATTTGGAGAGGTAAACCTGGAACTTGGTGATGCGGCAACGGTACCTGGCGAGATAGATTTTGTTGCCACAGGGTTTAATAATACTCCCTATGAGACTACGGTGATGGTACTTTCTCCAGATGGTGCTTATGTTCTTGTAAATAGTAGCTCTCTTTCAGCGGGATTTGATGACTTGATTGAATATGGTGAATCTGTAGGGCTCAGTTTGACACTTGAAAATGTGGGCAGTGATGCTGCTAGCGATATATCAGTTGATATCAGCACAGATGATCCCTACATTACCATTACAAGTGCTTCCGCTTCCACTAGCTATATTGCCCCAAATGGAACAGCTACGGTAACCGGACTTTCCTTTGATGTTGCAGGAAATGTTCCCAATAATTATAATTTTGAACTTAGTTGCGCTATTTCATCAGGTGGTGAAACCTGGGCATCAAATCTGAATTTTACCGCTTATGCTCCTGTATTGGACGTCACTTCTATAGTAGGAGATTTGGACCCTGGTGCAAGTACAGATATGAGCGTGACTGTGGTAAATAATGGTGGTACTCAGATCACTTATCCTGAAGTGTCTGTAAGTGGTGATTCTTATGTTACTATAAATAATTCTTCGTTTTCTAATGCATATTCAGTAGAAGTGGGGATGGAAGCAACATTAGATATGAATGTTACAATAAGTTCTGCTGCGCCCATTGGACATCTGGCAGAATTTACTGTAACTGTGCTGGCAAACCTAGGGGATGGCCCTGTAACCACAACAACATTTGCAGTACCTGTTGGGCAGGTAACTGCAAATTTCGAAGCTGGTCTTGGCTCATTAGATTGGGATCTCTCATGTAGCGGTGTTGGCTGCGCAAACTGGGGTGTTGATAATACGGAAGCAAACTCCGGCTCTTCTAGCGCACAGTCAGGTGCTATTGGTAACAGTCAGTCTTCCAGCATTTCTGTAACTCTGGATGTAACAGCCGATGGTGAAATTGACTTTAATTATAAGGTATCAGCAGAATACTCTTCATCCGGCAATTATTTTTATGATGGTTTGGAGTTTTATATTGACAATACTCTGAAAGGTCAGTACCAAAGTACCACATCCGGCGGATCACCCTGGACCAATGTAAGTTATGATGTTACCGCTGGTGAGCATACCTTTAAATGGACCTATGTGAAAGATGGTGGAGGCGGCAGTACAGACTGCGATAATACAGACTGTGCTGATGCAGCCTGGATTGATGATATTGTATTCCCCCCAGCCTATATGGAATCTGATGTTATAACAGGTGATCTGAATGGAGATAGTTTGGTTAATATTTTGGATGTTATAATTATGGTCAACATGATACTCGGAATAGAGCCTGAAACCTCCCTGGCAGATTTGAATGGAGATGGTGTGTTAAATATTCTGGATGTTGTGCAGGAAATTAATCTTATTCTGGGCCCTCGTGTGGATAATGCCAGCAGGGCACAGCTATTTGATACAGGTTCAGCTATAAAAGTCCAATCAGATGGGTATATAGCAGCTTTGAAAATGACTCTTATACATGAAGGCTTGTTCAGTTTAGAATTGACAGATGATGCGTACCTTGCAAGTTATAATACTGAGAGGAATACTACTACTATCATTGTGGTGGCACCAGAGACAGATCATCTCTTCAGCTATGAAGGCACATTCAGTATTATAGATGTAGAGGCTGCAAGTTCAGACGATTATATACAGGTTATGTTGCCATCTAGAACATCTTTGAGTGCAGCCTATCCTAATCCATTTAATCCTTCCACAACTATCAGCTATACACTTGCAAATACAGCTAATATTAACCTGAGTGTTTATAATGTTTCGGGACAGCTCATTGAGAAGCTGAAAAATGGTTATCAAGATGCTGGAAACTATGAAATAGTATGGGATGCATCTGAACAGCCTAGTGGGATATATTTATTGAGATTGCAGTCAGAACATGAATCATTTAATCAGAAATTGATGCTAATGAAGTAACCTTGAGCGTTTACCATTAGGGAAAAAGGGCTCGGTTTTCTGGGCCCTTTTTTTGTAGCTAGATATTAATAGTTATCTTTTCACAAATAATATTAAGTTTGTAAATGATTTTTAGAGTACAGATATATAATTTCCTTGAAACAATCAGGCTTGCATTCCAAAAACGATTAATTGGCGAAAAGGCAATTGCCAAACTGGAAGATAGATATAATCGACGTGACATCTGTTTCTCCTGTGAATTTAAAAAAGGATATTTTAAAAAATATTACCGTTGTACATCTTGTGAATGTTTAATTATTACAAAACTAATATTCACCACATCTGAATGTCCTGAAGGTAAATGGGGAACATTAGATTATTAAATTTGGATAAATTAACCTTCCATACAAATATTTAACCTGTTTAACTTCACCACAATATTTTTTAACAAACTGACATAATTAATATAAATGAAATTATTTTCTCGCAATAAAGAAAGCTCAGATCCAGCAGATATAATACATAATAGTTTTATTGCCGTATCTGATAAAATTTATGCTGCCCTCGAAGAAGAAGGCTATCATTGGAGAAAGCCATGGGGGGTTAAGCGTTTTGAAAGTTTAGTATTAACTAAATTTATGATGGACTATTCTTTTAATAAGCTTGCCGAGGATAAATTAAAAGATGATGAAAAAATTGCTTTTACTAATTTTTGTTCGATGGAATTTTCTCAATTGTTTAACGATGAATTTTCTCAAATCGGTTTAAATTTCGATGATATGCAGGATGAACTGCAACAAAAAATAGAGGCTTATTTTGATGCGCGGCGGGAAAGTAAACCTCCTTATTGTTGGCATAAAATATACCAATTGATTACTAGAAGTAAGTCTAAAGAAGAATTAGAAGATGATGTAGTGAAAAAATCTGCAGGATTAGAGCTTATAAAGGGGAATGAAAATTTTTCAGGGATGGTGCCCCAATATGAATCTCAAATTCGTATTCTTAAAGATAAAGTCAATGCTTTTGAATCTGCAGAAATGATGTTGCCTCATATGGTTCGATTTACTAGGGATAAATTGCGGGCAATAAATTTAAAAAAAATTAAAGCATTAAGTAAAAAATTAGCAAAAAAGGATAAGGGTAAGAAAAAATAGTTCCAATCTTAATTGGAATACTATTCAAAGCAAGTTGCCCAATTACTTCCTGATGTGAGTTGCTCTATATTCAAAAAGGTAATTCTACATTTAGTTAATAAATATTATTCTCTTCGGAAGTCCATTGTATTCATATCTCAAAATGTCCTAAATTTCTTGTCATTAAACTATTAGATTTATGGCTGATTCAAAAATATTTAATCCAGTAGATAATAAGGTTGATTTTGTCCAGATTGAGCATGACATGCTTGATAAATGGAATAGAGAAGATACTTTTAATCAATTAAGAAAAAAGAACGCTGAGGGTAAGCCCTGGTCGTTTCTCGATGGACCTATTACTGCAAATAATCCTATGGGTGTTCATCATGCATGGGGTCGTACTTTAAAAGATATTTTCCAACGCTTTCATGCAATGAAAGGTAGAGATTTAAGATATCAAAATGGGTTTGATTGTCAGGGGTTATGGGTTGAAATTGAAGTAGAAAAAGAATTGGGTTTTAAATCGAAGAGAGACGTAGAAAAATATGGTTTAGAAAATTTTGTAAATAAATGCAAAGAAAGAGTGCTGAAGTATTCTACAATTCAATCTGAACAGTCAAAGCGATTGGGGTATTGGATGGATTGGGATAATTCCTACTTTACTATGTCTGATGAAAATAATTATACTATTTGGGCATTCCTCAAAAAGTTATATGAAGATGGGAAAATTTATAAGGGTACAGATGTTGTTCCCTGGTCTGGTCGTTCGGGAACCTCCTATTCCCAAATGGAAATTATTGAAGGTAGAAAACTTGTAGCACACACGTCGGTATTTGTGCGATTCCCTATAAAAAATAAGCATAATGAATATATATTGGTATGGACAACAACTCCCTGGACCCTTACTTCAAATGTGGCTGCTGCCGTTAATGTAGACTTAGATTATATAAAAATAAAAGCTACCGACGGCGCATTCTATTATTTTGCAAAAGAGAATCTTGAATTTCAACGCCTTGATAAACAATTTAAAGAAAAAAAGCAATGGATTGATGGTGTGCCGAAATTAAAAACAATTGCTCAAATATTTAAAGAGCGAGGTGGATATGAAGTAATAGGCACAATTAAGGGTGTTGATATGCTGGGATGGGAGTATGAAGGGCCTTTTGACGAACTGGAAGCCCAGAGTAAAGTTGGCGGCTATCCATTTGTAGATAAAGCATTAAAAGTTGATGGAAAAACTGGTATTTCCTGTCATCGCATTATTGATGGTGGAAAAGATAGTATAGGCAGTGATGTGGTAGTGGCTGGCGAAGGTACGGGAATTGTACATACAGCGCCAGGATGTGGTGCAATTGATAAGAAAATTGCTCAAAAAGCTGAACTTATTTCAATTGCACCTCTAAATGAAGAATCATGTTATATAGATGGCTTTGGAAAATATAGTGGAAAATGTGCAACACATCTTGAAACAACCCAGGAAATCATTGCTGATTTAAAGGATAAAGGGTTACTTCTTTATCAAGAGCAGTATCCTCATGTTTATCCTCATTGTTGGCGTTCAGGAGATGAATTGGTTTTTCGAATCGTTGATGAATGGTATATCAATATGGATTGGCGAGATAAAATTAAAAATCTGGTAAAAGATATTCAATGGATTCCCGAGTGGGGTCATGATAGAGAAATGGAATGGCTTGAAAATATGGGAGATTGGATGATTTCCAAAAAAAGATTTTGGGGATTGGCTCTTCCAATTTGGAAATTCGAAGATGATTCATTTTATGTTGTTGGTTCTAAAGAAGAACTTAAAAAATTAGCTGTTGAAGGATGGGATGAGTTTGAAGGTAAGAGCCCTCATCGCCCATGGATTGATAAGGTGAAAATAAAGCATCCTGAAACGGGACTTATTGGTACTCGTATTCCTGATGTGGGGAACCCATGGCTTGATGCAGGTATTGTACCCTATTCTACCTTTCATTATAATTCTGATAAAGATTATTGGAAAAAGTGGTTTCCGGCTGATTTTGTAGTTGAATGTTTGCCCGGACAATTCCGCAATTGGTTCTACTCATTATTGGCTCTTTCTACGGTAATGGAGGAAAAAGCTCCCTTCAAAACTTTATTAGGGCATGCGTTGGTGAAAGATGAAACAGGCCGTGATATGCATAAATCATGGGGTAATGCAATTTGGTTTGATGATGCTGCAGAAAAGATGGGAGTTGATGTTATGCGTTGGATGTATGCCAGTCAAAACCCTGAACATAATTTATTATTTGGATATGGTATCGCAGATGAGGTGAGAAAACAATTAATTACATTATGGAATACGTATTCATTTTTTGTAACCTACGCAAATTTGGATGGGTTTGACCCTTCAGCGAAAATAAAAAAAGAGACTCTTAGAAAGTCAGACCGATGGATCCTTGCAAAAACCAATAAATTTATCGAAACGGCTGAAAAACATTATAATTCTTTTCAAGTATTTCAGCTTATGGCAGAGGCGACCCGATTATTGGATGATTTATCTAACTGGTACGTAAGGAGAAATCGTCGACGATTTTGGAAATCAGAAAATGACTCTGATAAAACGGCTGCATATTCAACACTTTATCATGTTTTAATTAACTTTGTAAAAGTTATTGCGCCAATTGTTCCTTTTGTTAGCGACAAAATTTATGGTAATTTAGTATCAGGGAACAATGAGACTAATTTTGATAGTGTGCATCTCTGTGATTTTCCAGTCGTTGATCCGAGTGATATTGACGAGAATGTATTGAATGAGATTGATGTGGTAATTCAAATTGTCAGTTTAAGTAGATCTGCTAGAAATAAAGCAAATATTAAAATTAGGCAGCCATTGTCTGAACTTGCTCTTTTTGCAATTGATGATATCCAAAAAATTGCAGAAAATAATAAGGCTGAAATTTTAGAAGAATTGAATATTAAGGAGTTAAATTTTGTAGAAAAAGAATCTGATTTGGTACAATATAATGTAAAGCCTGATTTTCCAACGCTTGGGCAAAAATATGGAAAAGATATTGGACGGATCACTACTTATTTAAAAAGTGTTGATTCTCAAGAACTTGTACAAAAAGTTAAAAAAATGAATTCAGTTATTATTGCAGGTAAAGATGGGGATTTAGAAATATTACCTGAAGAACTTATTTTGGAAGAAGTGTCAGTAAATAATTATGCTGTTTCATCTGGAAAAAATTTCATTGTAGGAATAAGCACGGAAATTTCAGAATCTTTGAAACAAGAGGGGTTAGTAAGGGATTTAATAAGACAAGTACAAAATTTACGAAAAGATTCAGGTTTAAAAGTAGAAGACCGGATTGAAATTGAAATAAATGGATCAAAAGAGTTAAATGATGCTGTAGTATCTTATGAATCTTATTTCATGAATGAAGTATTAGGAGTAAAATTGGACATGGGGAATTGCATAACGTTTAAATATAATGATTCAGTAAAAATAGCTGGTGAAAAGACAATTATTGGAATTTCACCTTTAATATAAGAAGGTAATAATATGGCAGAAAGTGAAAAAAAGAAATGGACAAAAAAGGAATTAGATCAGTTTACAACTTTGATATTAGAAAAGAGAAATGAAGTAACTCTTGAGTTAAAAGAAGCTAAAGAAAAAGCTGACGAAGTTTTAAAGAATAATTCTAATAATGCGATTTACTCATCTCACATGGCAGATGCTGTATCGGATCAGCAAGAAATGGAAAAAAACTATTATATGATGGATCGGGGGAATAGTTATTTAAAATATCTCAATAGAGCGTTAGAAATGATTAAAGATGGATCTTTTGGAATTTGTTCATCCTGTGGTGTGCTTATTAATAAAGAAAGGTTGATTGAGGTACCGCATACTACCAGCTGCTTCGATTGCAAATCACAAACGGCTTAATTTATTGAAGGTATATATCCCAACCATATTGGTAGTATTTATAGATCAATTTTCAAAATTGTGGATAAAAAATAATTTACCACATTGGGAAACATGGAATATCCTCGGTTCATTTTTGCGCTTTACCCATGTGAAAAACCCTGGTATTGCATTTGGTATTTCGGTTGGGGAGTTCAGTATAATAGTAGTGTTTTTATCAATAATTGCTACCTTGTTTATTGCTTATTTGCATTGGCAAGAACGTAATAATCACCCGCTTATTTCAATTGGATTGGGACTTATTTTAGGTGGCGCAATTGGCAATCTTATTGATAGAAGTTCAATATTCTTTGTTCAAAATTACGAAGGGGTTATTGATTTCATTGATATTGGTTCTTCAAGTTTCCGCTGGTATACATTTAATATTGCTGATTCGGCAGTTACTATTGGGATTATTCTTTATTTAATGCATTCTTTTTTTACAACTAAGCCAGAATTATTAGAAAGAAATGATTGAAAATCATTCATTTACTGTAGAAGAATCTCGTTTACGGATAGATCAGTATCTTGCGAATAAACTTCCTGATATTTCTCGATCTAAAATTCAAAATCTAATTAAACTGGGACAAGTTACAATTAATGGTGAACCAGTGAAGTCATCATTAATACTGCAAGGCAACGAAGCTATTGAGTGCAAATTTCAAGCACAAATAAAAGACGAAAGTATAGCCGGTGAAGTAATGGACTTAAATATCATATTTGAAGATGACTACTTAGCCGTAATAAACAAACCAACAGGGTTAGTTGTACATCCTGGAAGTGGTAATTGGTCAGGGACGCTACTGAATGGACTCGTCCATCATTTTAATAATCTATCTCGCCAAGATTCAATGAGGCCTGGAATTGTTCATCGTTTAGATAAAGATACCTCCGGAGTTATTATAATTGCAAAAAATGATAAGTCTCATGACAATCTGAGTGAACAGTTTAGTGAAAGAAAAGTAAAGAAGGAATATCTGGCATTGGCTTGGGGTAAATTAAATGATCAGGGTACAATAGAGGGTGAAATGGGACGGCATGCCCGAGATAGAAAATTATTTACCATGGTTGAAAGTGGTGGAAGAAATTCTTTTACCGAATTTGAGTTAGATGAGTACTTCCCTCCACTTTCATGGCTCAGACTCTATCCTGAAACTGGAAGAACTCATCAATTAAGAGTTCATTTAAAATCTATTGGTCATCCAATATTCTGTGATGATGCCTATGGTGGTGGTGCAAAATATGCAAGGTCCTTCCATGTGAAGTATACTCAATTATTAAATCGACTATTAAAAAATGTAAATAGAGTAGCATTGCACGCACATAAACTGGAAATATCCCATCCTGAAACAAATGAAATTATGTTATTTCAAGCGCCTATTCCTGAAGATTTAAATCGAGCATTAGAAATTTTAAAAAATGAAAAGTAATAACCACTCATTCATCAGTAGTTTTTTAAATTATATTAAAAATGTAAGACAATATTCATCTCATACTATTCGCTCGTACTCTCATGATTTAGATGATTATTATTCATACTGCATCAATAATTATGGTGAAAAAGAATTTGTCAATCTAGATCATACGGCTATCCAATCTTATTTGCAGTATTTATCAAAAAGAGGATTAAGTGCAAAAACTTTAGCTAGAAGGCTGGCTTCTATTAAGTCTTTGTATAAATATATGCTGATAAATAATATGATACGAACCAACATTGCTAAATTTGTGAAAACCCCAAAAACAAATAGAGAACTACCGCATTATTTATCTTTAAAAGAAGCAGAGGATATACTGAGTCTTCCTATAGGTAATGATAAAGAAATATTAAGAGATCGATTAATTCTGGAGCTCTTTTATGCAACTGGTGTTAGGATATCTGAATTAATAAAAATTCATTTAAAAGATATTCGCCTGGAAGAAAATCTGATACATATTTTGGGAAAGGGAAATAGAGAGCGCATTGTTATTATTGGTAGTGAAGCAAAGACTGCTTTACTTAACTATTTAGAGATATTAAATGAAAATAACGCTAATGAGCAGGGCTTCTTATTCCCTCCAATTCGGAAAAACAAAAATAATACTATTTCACCTAAAACGGTTTTCAATATTGTAAAGAAATATTTAAAAATTGTATCAGATGATGAAAAACTCAGTCCACATTCACTTCGGCACACTTTTGCTACCCATATGCTAAATAACGGTGCAGATTTAATGGCTATAAAGGATATGCTCGGTCATAGTAGTTTATCTTCAACCCAGATCTATACACACCTTCAGCCTGAGAAATTGAAAAAAGTCTATCAACAAGCACACCCGCATGCCAAATAAGGAAATAATATGACTTATAATGATCTTGATCTAAAAAAAATTGGAATCACACAGTCAACAAGAATTAAGCGAAATCTGCCAGTAGAACGCCTTATAGAGGATATTGTACTTAATAAAGAAGGAAAGATTGGCTTGAATGGTGCTGTAATGGTAGATACTGGTCAGTTTACAGGAAGATCTCCATTAGATAGATATATTGTTGATGAAGCATCCAGTAACCAGAATATATGGTGGGGTGATGTTAATAGAAAAATAAGTAATGAAATATTTGATGAACTCTATGAGAAAGTTATCAATTATTATAATCAAGGTAAAGAATCGGACACCTATATTTTTGATGGTTTTGGCGGTGCGGCAGTTGATCATCGATTAAATGTACGGATTATCGCAAAGAAAGCATGGCAGGCTCATTTTTGTCATAACATGTTTATTCGGCCAACCCTGAATGAATTAGCAGATTTCTGTCCGGATTTTACAATTATAAATGCCAGTGAAGTATATAATGATCAATTTGAACAACATGGTCTGAATTCTGAGACTTTTATCATATTTAATCTTGAAAAGAAGGTTGCAATAATTGGTGGAACTGAATACGGCGGAGAAATGAAAAAAGGTATTTTCTCTGTGCTGAATTATTTGCTTCCCTTACAAGGCATATTGTCAATGCATTGTTCTGCTAATGTAGATACTAATGGCTGTAATACTGCCCTCTTTTTTGGATTAAGTGGAACAGGCAAAACGACCCTTTCTACAGATCCAAACAGGCCATTAATTGGTGATGATGAACATGGCTGGTCGGATGATGGTATTTTTAATTTTGAAGGGGGATGTTATGCCAAGGTTATCAAATTAGATAAAGAGGCCGAACCGGATATTTTTAATGCCATTAAGCATGGTGCATTATTAGAAAATGTATGTTTTGATGAACAGACTCGTATCATTGATTTTACCAATGCCTCTAAGACTGAAAATACACGTGTTTCCTATCCTATTGATCATATTGAAAATTCCGTTTTTGCTTCTGGCAAGCCCAGCATTGGCCCACATCCTGAAATTATAGTTTTCCTTACTTGTGATGCTTATGGTGTGTTACCTCCAGTTTCAAAGCTTACGTCTGATCAGGCAATGTACCATTTTATTAGTGGATATACTGCAAAGGTAGCTGGTACTGAAAGAGGTATAACTGAACCGGTTGCAACATTTTCACCCTGCTTTGGGGGACCGTTTCTAACTTTACATCCGTTGAAATATGCTGAATTGTTAAAGACAAAAATTGAAACCCATCAATCAATGGTATATCTTGTGAATACAGGGTGGATAGGAGGCTCTGCAGATTCTGGTGCAAAAAGAATAAGTATTAAAAATACAAGAGCAATGATTACCTCAATTCTAGAGCGATCAATTGAAGAATCTGAATTTAAAACGGAACCTGTTTTTGGCCTAAGTTGTCCTCAAAGTTTGTTTGGAGTAAATTCTGAGGTTTTAAATCCGCGCACATCTTGGGAGAATCCTGAAAATTACGATATTCAGGCAGCAAAATTGGTAGAATTATTTACAAATAACTTTAAAACATACGGAAATGCAGTAGCATACTTAGAAGATGCAGGACCTGTGAAGAATCAAAAAGAAATAGTCATTTAATAAGGGAAGATTTTCAATGAATATTGAAATTACAGCTAGACATTTTACAGCTTCAGATAAACTTAAGGAGCTGATAAATGAAAAAATAATGAAAATTGAAAAATTTAATAGTGGTATAATGAATTGCCATGTCATCCTAACTAAAGAAAATAGCGGTGAAAATGTTGAAATAAATGCCCACATAAAAGGACATAATTTTTCAGCTCATGAAAATAGTGATGTATTTGAAAAGTCTCTTAGAAATGCTGTTGAAAAAATTTCAATTCAGATAAAAAAACAGCATGAAAGAGCAAAAGCCCATTAATATTGTAAAGCCAATAATCTGTCTCAATTTGTATACTCGTATTTAAATAATATATGATAAATCATTTAACGCTACTGGTAATGGCCGCTGGAATGGGTTCAAGGTATGGAGGCTTAAAGCAACTTGATACAGTGGGGCCAAGCGGCGAAACCATAATAGATTATTCACTACATGATGCTGTTAAAGCTGGATTTACTAAAGTGATTTTTATCATTCGAAGAGATTTTGAAGATCAATTTAAATTGCAAATAACAAATAAATATTTAGGAAAGTTTGCAGTAGAATTTGCTTTTCAGGATATTGATGATCTTCCGAATGGATTCAACTGTCCCAGCGGACGTGAGAAACCTTGGGGGACTGGGCAAGCCATACTTTCTGCAAGAAATTTAATCAATGAACCATTTGTCGTGATTAATGGAGATGATTATTATGGACAAGAATCATTTAAAGTGATTGCAGATTATTATAATAATGGAGGTGCTCAGTTTAGTATGGTTGCTTTTAGGTTAGATAAAACACTCTCTGATTTTGGACCTGTAACCAGGGGAGTCTGTAATGTAGAAAATGATAAACTAGATACAGTGGTGGAAACTGGAAATCTTGAAAAAAAAGGCAATTATATATCAACTGATAGAGATATTGCGTTAGATGGGAGTGAACCTGTATCTATGAATATGTGGGGGTTTACACCATCCCTTTTTAATTATTTACATGAAGATTTTGTCAATTTTCTTAATGATGAAGGGGATGAATTGAAGAGTGAATTTTTAATTCCGACAGTTATTAATAATCTGGTTCAAGATAATCAGGAAGAAGTATATGTGCTTCGAAGCAATGCTTCCTGGTTTGGTGTTACTTATAAAGAGGATAAACCTTTTGTTATAAATAAGATACAAGAGCTAATTCATTCAGGAATCTATTCAAGCCCTTTGTTGTAATTTAATATCTGATATTAAAGTTCTAACTGTTCCTTTCAATCTAGCTGTTCCTTTCAATATAATCATGTATAAATATTGATGATTTCTTATGAGAATAATTAATCATAATATATTAAAACCAGCAAAACGGAGGATAAATGAATTCATTCCATAAAGAACTTTTCTTCGATATTCCATCTCGTATGGAATTTGTTAATATAACTCATGAAGTGCAGGAGGCGCTTTATGAAAGTGAAATACAAGAAGGTCTATGTCTGGTAAATGCCATGCATATTACTGCCTCTGTTTTTATTAATGATGATGAATCAGGATTGCACCGGGATTACAAAAAATGGCTTGAAGATTTAGCTCCCCACGAACCTTTGTCACAATATGATCATAATTTGACTGGAGAAGATAATGGGGATGCGCATCACAAACGGCAAATAATGGGGCGTGAAGTTGTTGTTGCAATTACCAAGGGTGAGCTTCATTTTGGACCGTGGGAGCAGATATTTTATGGAGAATTTGACGGAGGGAGAAGAAAAAGGGTGCTGGTTAAAATTATTGGAGAATAAGCAATAATTAATAAAAAAAGATCATTATGTCAAAATACAATATGTGGATTATATATTGGGAATGATCGCCTAGCTTCACTTATGATTACTGTATAGACATGACTGAATTTAATACGCAACAACGTTCTGCCGTAGAGTATCCGCCGGAACCTCTATTAATATTGGCCGGTGCCGGCACAGGAAAAACCACTACAATAGTGGGACGCATGGCATATCTTATTCAACAGCGTAAAGTTGATCCTGACTCTATTCTTGCACTCACCTTTACCAATGATGCAGCAAACCATCTTAAGGAAAAACTTATTGAAGAGATTGGTGAGGTGGGCGGAGAAATTCAGGCTTGTACCTTCCATTCTTTTGCTCAGGAACAAACAAATGCTTATTCTTTAGAATTAGGCTACTCTGAACCACCCAATATAATGAATCAGGGTGACATATACTTTTTATTGCGTCAAAAATTTGATAAACTTGACCAATTACGAAGTATATTATTTCGTAGAGACCCAGTAAAGGCTATTCTATGTTTCCAAAAAGTATTTGATGCTTTTAGGCAAAACCTTTTAAGTGAAAGGGAGTTGGCTTCATTAAAAAATAACGAATTGGAAAGAATAAAGTCGATTTCAGATAAAAAAGAGATTGAGAAAATATTTCAATTGGCAGATATGGTAGATATTTATCCATTGTATCAAAAGTGGAAAAAAGATGCCAGTTGGATTGATTATGGTGATTTGATTACAAATTTATGGAATTTAATTGAAACTAATAATGATGTGCTGACTCAATTACAGAATCAATTTAAACATATTATTGTAGACGAATTTCAAGATAATAATTATGCCTTAAGCAAAATTATTGACAAGATTGCTTTACCGGAAAATAGTATTACGGTTGTAGGAGATGATGACCAATGTATTTATGCTTTTCGTCAGGCTAATATTCAAAATGTTCATCAATTTAAGGAACGTTATTTCAATGAAAATAAAGAACCTGTTCCGCTTATGCAGAATTACCGTTCTAACCAGGAAATTTTAAATTTTGCAAATAGTGTGATTGCAGAAAATACCGGTCGAATGTCAAAGGGAATTTTAAAAAGTGATGTTAACTCTGATGCAGTCCCAGGTTTATATATTGGGTCAGTAGATGAACAACTCATGCAATTGAATGAAAATGTAGAACGATTATTGAATAAGGGTGAATATGCCGGCAATATAGCCATTTTACTGCGATCCCATACCAAATGCCGGCAAGTATCATTATATCTTCAAAATAACGGCATTAACACCTATTATCATTCTGAAAAATTATTTAACCAAACTATTATAAAAGATTTGATAGCAATGCTGCATATTTTTGGAAAGAGTGAAAAAGCAGATCAT
Source organism: Fidelibacterota bacterium (assembly GCA_030748955.1). GTDB lineage: Bacteria > Fidelibacterota > Marinisomatia > SCGC-AAA003-L08 > D37C17 > D37C17. Next base: position 14,921 of record JASMKZ010000014.1, read on the forward strand.
AGTTTTCTCAGAATATTAATGAAAAAATATCCCAAATATGACACAACAGAATTTTTAATCGAATATAAAGAAAATAATAATAATCTGACCTTGCTGGAATATATTTTGCAATCAAATAGTGAATTAAAAAGATTGGCTAGAGAGATAGTCACTCCTATTTACAATATAAAAGAGAAGGGCGTTGTGGAGCTGGTTTGGAGTCTCTTTAAAATTGGCAGATTTTATAGAAATAATGAAGGCATTGACAGTTTAGAAAAAAAAATGGCTTGGCAAAGTTTAAATCAATTCAGGAAATTGGTTAATCTTTATTCTCAAAATTATAACCCAGATGATCTGCAAAATTTCATTGATTTTATAGATATACAATGGGAAGTTAACGATGAGGCATTAGAGCCAATTAAAGCGCTCACTAAATTGCCAGCTGTGAGAATAATGACGGTGCATGGTGCAAAAGGAATGGAATTTAAACATGTATTTATCCCATTTCTACGATCAGGGAGCTTCCCCTTAAACTTTAGAGGCATGTCATTGGTTGATAGATTGCCAGTATCATGGCAGCGATGGGAAGTGGGGGATAGAGAAGAAAAAGAATTGCATTATGAAGAAGAGCGGCGGCTATTTTATGTAGCAATTACACGTGCAATGAAAACACTCACCCTTTTCGCACCGGAAAAGAGTCAGTCTCCATTTATAAAAAATATAAGTGATGAATTAGTAAAAAAGGAGAATATTATGCTTGAAGTAAAAGAGATCTCTCAATATGAGGAATTAATTGGGAATTACCAATCTCGTATTCAATCAGAAATTAATTTAGGGCATTTTGAAACTGCAAATAATTTGCTCAATGCAATTGAGAACATTGCTATACTTCAAAATGGAGGAAAACCCCAGTGGGGTGAAAATCCATATAAAAGGGAGGTAATGCAATTATTATCCGTAGATGGAAACAAAGAAATTGATGTAAATCCAAATCTATCCGCAACCAGTATTCAAACCTATAATCAATGTTCTTTAAAATATAAATACCGCTATATTGATGGTATTCCTGGCGCTCCAGAAAAGCCATATTTTCAATTGGGGAAGGTGATTCATAAAGTATTGGAAATATTTCACGAAGAAAATTATACATCCTATGAAGATTTAATAAATCTATTAGATTCCAATTGGCAAGAAGGTGGATATAAATATGAGCAGGAAAAGGAGCAAAATAGGCAAGATGCTGAGAATATGCTTAAAAATTATTGGGATTATATTCAACTGCATCCTGTGAATACCTTATACACAGAACATTGGTTTAGTTTTGAAACCGATTATGCTACACTCTCTGGGAAATGTGACCGTATAGATCTGGATGAAAATGAGAATTTATCCATTGTAGATTATAAAACTTCTAAAACACCCAAAACAGAACGGCAGCTGAAAAAGGATGTTCAGCTTGGTATCTATGCCCTGTTCACATCCTTAAACGGAGTGGAAACCTCTCATAAGAAAAATATAAAGAAAATACCTGAAAAGCTCTCAATGATGTTTGTACGAGAAGAAATGCCGGAAGTTGCAGTTGAACTTACTCATGATGACTTGGATCTCATAGAGGAAAATATAAGAGCAACCTCAGATGGGATTAAGAAAAATAATTTCACTCCCTGTAAAGGTATGCATTGTGATTATTGTGACTATAAAGAGTTATTATGTCCCTTGTTTGGGTAGAATGTTTTGATTGATAGATATACTTTGTTAAGATGGTAGCAGGCGAGTATGTAAATACTCAGAAGCTCATGCTAATAAAATGATTAATCTTTGATTTTCAAAATTCCTTGCAAGCTAAATTCCAAATCCTCTCCTCTTTATGGATATGCAAATAGCTTACATGGGTAACTCATTTATGGCTAAGGTGAATATGTTCACTATAATAAAACTGCCTCTCTTTTCAGAGAGGCAGTTTTCGTTCATCAAGGCCAAAATAAGGAGATATTTTGGGTAAGAAGTAGGAAGAGCCAAAGGCTCTAATTCTTACGTAGTAACTTATTGGTATTTATTGATTCATTATTTGATCTAGATCACGAAAAACTGAATCTCCCCAGAAAATAAAATAATAAATGACTCTTATAGTCTGGTGGTTGGTATAAATATAACTCTCTACATTTCCCTATTAATATTTCAAATAATTATTAATCTTAAGGTATAAAATGTCAAAAAGTATTATCATTTTAGGTGGTGGAATGGTTGGCTCTGCAATTGCCAGAGATTTAAAAGAAAGTAATTACAACCTAACAGTGGCAGATTGGGACGAAGGTATTGAATCATACTTAGCTCCATTTAATATTAATTATATAAAATTAGATTTTTTAAATAATGATGCTCTTAAGAAAACCATTGAGGATTTTGATCTTGTCATTGGGGCGGTTCCTGGGTTTATGGGGTACAAGATTTTAGAATCCGTTATAGAAAAAGGAAAAAACATTGCTGACATTTCTTTTATGCCTGAGGACTCTAGAGCATTAATTCACTTAGCAAAAAAAAATGGAGTAACAGCCATTACCGATGCAGGAGTTGCACCGGGAATATCCAATTTATTATTTGGAAGAGCATTATTTGAATTTGACCAATTAGATTCAGCTAACTGTTACGTAGGAGGGCTGCCGCAGAACCCACAACCTCCCTGGTGGTACAAATCGGTATTTTCTCCTATTGATGTAATTGAAGAATATACCCGCCCTGCTCGTTTTGTAGTTAATGGAAAAATGATTACGAAACCAGCTATGACAGATATTGAAGAAATTACGTTTGATAATATTGGAACATTAGACGCATTTAATTCAGATGGGCTGCGCTCATTGTTAGATATGCCGATTCCCAATATGGTTGAAAAAACATTACGCTATCCAGGGCATATTCAAAAAATAATTGATTTAAAAAACAATGGATATTTTGCTCCGGAAAAAATTGAAGGTACAGCTAAGTCGCTTATAAATGATTGGACTCCTGAAAAAGGGAACTATGACCAGACAATCATGCGCCTTGAATTTTCTGGAATGAAAGATGGAAAAGAATTAACTGAAACATTTGATCTTATTGACTATTTCGATAAGCAGAAAAATATTACCTCAATGGCAAGAACCACAGGGTATACATGCGCAGCAGTAGCTAATATAATACTTTCAGGAGATTTTAAGCAAAACGGTGTATTTACGTTGGAGAACTTTGGCGAAGAAAAGAAGCTGGTGGATAATATATTGCACTATTTATCAGAGAGAAATATCCAATTTAAATAATCAAAATAGGATAAATTATACTATGGAAAAAAATAGATTTTATAATGATGAAAAGTTTTTAGGTAGCATGAGTGGGAGGCCACTAAGAATCTTATCAGAATATTTAGGCCCTCTCAGTATTTTACAAAGAAATAAAATTATCGATACCATTGTGTTTTTTGGATCAGCACGATTTAAAAGCACGGATTCTTATTATAAAAAAGCAAAAGAATTATCCAATAAACTTACTAAGTGGAATATGGAAAATTTTACTGATGATAATAGATATATTATTACCTCAGGTGCTGGCCCTGGAATAATGGAGGCTGCTAACAAAGGGGCGCATGAGGCAGGGGGTATATCTGTTGGGCTTGGGATTTCTCTTCCTTTTGAGCAAACCAATAATAAATGGATAACTAAAGGCCTTAATTTTGTTTTCCATTATTTTTTCATGCGTAAATTCTGGTTTATTTATAAGACAAAAGGAATTGTGGTCTGGCCTGGCGGTCTTGGAACATTGGATGAATTGTTCGATATATTAACCCTCTTACAATGTAAAAAGATTACTCGAAAAATCCCTATTGTTCTTTTTAGCAGTGATTTTTGGAATGGGCTTATTAATTGGGAGAAAATGATTAAGCTTGGCACTATTTCCAGAAAAGATTTAGATCTATTTGTAATTGTTGATTCAGTAGATGAAGCATTTGAATATATGGTGAAGAATATGCAAAAATAATTCTGGAAATTAGGTGGTGAGAATAAAGTTCATGTTTCCATACCCGAGAATCTTATACAAACTATAGTGAAAATATTTAGCATTAATCTGTTACATATTCATCCTTCTTTAATACTTTTAATAAATAATACATTATATAATGAAATATTTTTGGCTTATTCTGTTAATGGGACCTGTTTTTGCATTGAATTACAGCGAAAACATTTCTCCAATTATCTATAAAAACTGTACTAGCTGTCACCGTGGAGGGCAGATAGGTGCATTTTTACCATTAACAAATTATGATGAAGTTTTTAATAACCGCTTCTGGATTGCCTATGCCATTGCAGGTGATGAAGATTCTAGGCATGGCGACCCCATTATGCCGCCGTGGCCGGCAGACCGTAGTTACAGTGATCTCTTGGATGCAATGTATTTAACTGAAGATGAAATTCATACCTTTCTTGATTGGCTGGATGCAGGCGCAATGCAAGGTAGCCCTGATGAAGAATATCCCATGCCAGATTTTTCTGAAGGCTCTGCAATTGGAGAGCCCGATATAGTATTGCAGATGGAAGAACCTTATTTTATTTCCGGAAATTATGAGGATGATTATCGCTGTTTTATACTGAGTACTGAATTTGCTAGCCCCATAGACCTTTCTGCCATGGAATTTATTCCTGGGAATATGGAGGCAGTTCATCATGCCATCATTGTAGCAGTACCTGAAGGATCTGCCGATGCACTGGATAACGCAGACCCAGAATATGGCTATGAATGCTTTGGTGATTTTGGTACGAGTAATATATCTGATTTTTTAGGTGGATATGCACCTGGAACCATTGCCCGTGAATGGCCTCAGGGTCTGGCGCAGATAATCCCCGCTAATTCTGATCTTATTATGCAGGTACATTATGCGCCACTTATTACAGACCAGACAGATCAGTCTTCCATTAATATATTTATCAAGGATGAGCCGGTGGAAAGATATGTTCAGGAACATCTTATGATAAACTATCTGTTTGCCCTGCCTCCCAACGAGATCACGGATGTTACAGCAACATGGATGATTGATTCGGACATCAGTTTAATCCAGTTTTTACCGCATTCCCATCTACTTGGCAAGTCATGGGAAATATTTGCTGTTCCACCAGCATCTAGAGATACCATACCCATCATCCGGATAAATGATTGGGATTTTGACTGGCAGTTCTTCTACTCCCCTGAATATATGATTCATCTTCCGGCAGGTACGGTTGTTGAGGCAACCTGCACTTATGACAATACCAGCGATAATCCGGAAAATCCCAATAATCCGCCAGAGTGGGCCTTCTGGGGAGATGGTACTAATGATGAAATGTTTTTTGTTCCCTTCCGCTATATATCCTATGAGGATGGGGATGAGAATATTTACTTGGGAGATGTACTTATGGGAGACATAAATGGAGATGGTGACTTAAATGTTCTTGATGTTGTTTCCATGGTAAATATTATTTTATCAGATGATTGCCCAGCGTCAGCAGATATGAATGCTGATAATAGTTGTAATGTACTGGATATTGTTCAATTGGTACATTTAATTCTCCTTTAATTTTTCGTAATTATTTTTTTCAAGTTTAATGTTTATTAAAAAACACTTCTTAAATATTCTGCGATGGGGCCTTCGTTTGCATGGTATAAGCCATTTCATTGAAGTTTTATCTGCAATCAATGAAGAGGCTTATATTACGGCAACCATTGCATTTATTTTTATTTGCATTGAAATATTAGCTAGCTTTTTTATTCCTCATGAGCACGTCCATATTAGACCTTTGAAGTCTGATGTGCATGAATCTTGCGAGAACGAAAAATCCTAATATTTATTACATAAATCAAAATTATGTGATGCAGAAAATTTGCTATTACTATTAAATATTATATATTAGTCTATGAGGAATTATAAAATTTCTATTATTTCGATAGTCTTACTACTGCTGTGTAAATCTGTAGTGGCAAGCGTTAGTTTCAATTTGGAATTAGTTAGTAAAGTTGAAGATATCACCGAACATAATAGTAACAGTAATTTTGGGGTATCCGATGTTTGGGGCTATACCGATGAAACTGGAATCGAATATGCCATAGTGGGGTACCGCTACGGCACATTTATTTATGATGTTTCTACCAATCCGGACAGTCCTGTTTTAATTGCGGATATTTTAGGCCCTTCAAATAATGATTATTACTTCCATCGGGACTATAAAACATACGGCGATCATCTCTACATTGTTAACGAGATGACAGGCACGGATGCTGGTATGCAGGTGATAGATCTGTCTCCCTTGCCTGCAAGTGCACCCATTAAGCGCAACACCTACACCGGTGTTGCTCAATCACATAATTTATGGATTGATAATGACTCAGGTTATGGGTTCATTGAAAAAAATTATCCAGAGAATGTACATATAGTGGACTTGGCTAATTCTGGTGCGCCAGTACACTCTGCTAGCCTGAGTTATTGGGATGCAGAAAATTGTCATGATATTTATACAGTAAACAATAGAGCTTATATTTCTGAAGGTTGGAGTAATCAATTTGGTATTTATGATATTTCAGATATTTTATATCCAATTCAATTGGCAACAATTCCTGCCTTTGGATATGCTCACAACGCATGGCTGAATAACACCGGAACCCACCTAGTTACCGCCGAAGAAACTGTCGGAATGACAGTGAAAATCTGGGATATTCAAGACCTCGATAATATTAATCTAGTTGGTGAATATCTAGGCGAAAATTCTCTGGCTCACAATGTGCATGTGAAAGGCGACTTTGTCTATATTTCACACTACACAACTGGGCTGAAAATCTTGGACATATACGATCCAACCGACCCAATTGAGGTAGCCGCCTATGACACCTATCCAGATGATGATAACGATGGATTCTATGGGTGCTGGGGCGCATACCCATTCACGGAAAATAATTACGTCTATGCCAGTGATATGCAATACGGACTTTTCGTATTTTCGTTTGATGATGTAGAGGCAGGATGGGTTTATGGTACCATCACCGATGGAGGACAAGCCGTAGCGGGAGTGGAAATAAAATCTCTATTAAACGGGAAGATTTTCACTTCGAATCTGAATGGAGAGTACGAATTTGGATTTCCGGAAGGGGACCATGAATTTGAATTTTGGAATAATGGCATACATATTGAGACTCAAACTATCACTATTTATCCCCATCAAACTACCGGTCATAATATTATTTTTGGTGGGGAATTAGTAGGGGATGTTAATAATGACGGAGTACTGAATATACTCGATATTATTGCCCTTGTCAACTTAATCCTCAATGATCAATATGACTGGATTGGTGATATAAATAGTGATGAACTAATAAATATTTTAGATGTCATTCAATTAGTAAATTTAATCCTTTCCTAAGTGAAATTCAATTTCTTCGGTGTATGAATCCTTCGTGGTAAATTCACCACCTGTAAAACACCTAAATTAATTCAAAATATAATATAATGAGAAAAGACAATTTTAGAAATATTGCCATTATTGCCCATGTAGATCATGGCAAAACCACTCTCGTAGATGGTATGCTGAAACAAAGTGGCACCTTTCATTCCCATCAAGAAGTAGAAGATAGAGTAATGGATTCTATGGATTTAGAAAAAGAACGAGGAATTACAATCAATGCCAAAAATACTGCTATTCAATATGAGGGTATCAAAATCAATATTATGGATACTCCCGGTCATGCTGATTTTGGTGGAGAAGTGGAGCGCGGCTTAAACTTGGTAGATGGAGCGCTTCTCCTGGTAGATTCAAGTGAGGGTCCATTGCCTCAAACAAGATTTGTTTTAAAGAAAGCCCTTGATAAGAATCTGCCCATTATTCTTATAATCAATAAAATTGATCGACCAGATTCTCGAATAGATGAGGTAATTAACGAAGTTTATGATCTCTTTATAGATTTAGATGCTACAGATGAGCAAATTGAATTCCCTATCTTATATACAAATGCTAAGGAGGGCATCGCTCATTTGGAATTAGATGATGGGTCAACTACACTTAAGTCTCTGTTTGATACTATATTGTCTCAAATTGAAGGGCCTATTGCTGATGATGCCTGTAAGCCACAGTTTTTGATAACCAACTTGGATTATGATCCATATGTTGGGCAAGTGGCGATTGGGCGGCTGAATCATGGCATTTTAGAAATGAATACGATGTATTCGTTATGTGGAAAAGAGAAGACTACGAACGGACATAAATTCTCTGCAATATATACTTTTAAGGGTCTGGATAAAATTCAGGTAGATAAAGTTGTAGCAGGTGATATTATTGCAGTTGCAGGATTGGAAAATATTACCATTGGCGATACTGTTTCATCTCAAGAAGATCCTGAACCGCTACCGCGCATTCAAATTGATGAGCCCACCGTTGCTATGTTATTTTATGTGAATAATGGCCCCTTTGCCGGAAAGGAAGGGCAATATCTCACTACCAGAAATATTAAAGACCGTCTTGAAAAAGAGATATTGAGTAATGTTTCATTGCAGGTTTTTCCCACAGAAAAAACGGATGTTTTTGAAGTTAGGGGCAGAGGGGAGCTTCAAATGGCAATATTAATTGAAACCATGCGACGGGAAGGGTTTGAATTTATGGTGTCTAAACCTGAAGTGATAACACGTGAGGAAGATGGTAAAGTAATGGAGCCTATGGAAAAGGTGTTACTTGATATACCTGAAGACAAGGTAGGTGTAATTACTGAAAAACTATCAAAACGTAAGGGAAAAATGATTAATCTGCAAAACCATGGATATGGGCGCGTTACACTCGATTTTTCTATTCCTTCAAGGGGATTGATTGGGTTTCGGAGCCAGTTTATGACAGACACTCAGGGAGCAGGGATAATGAATAAACTCTTTGATGGTTATGGACCTTGGTTTGGGAAAATTCCCCAACGAAATAGTGGTGCCCTCATTTCTGATAGACAGGGACCTGTTACAACATATGCCTGTGTTGGCATGCTAGATAGAGGCGAACTATTTGTAACTGTGGGAACAGAAGTTTATGAGGGAATGATAATTGGTGAGCGGAATAAATCAGACGACCTTGCACTAAATATTACCCGTGAAAAGAAATTGACAAATATGCGCAGTTCCGGATCTGATAATACCGTTACCCTGAGGCCTCCTCGTCAACTTTCTCTAGATCAATCCATTGAGTTTATTGCTGAAGATGAACTGGTTGAAGTAACACCGCTTTCCATTCGATTGCGAAAAATGGAATTAGATCCTAATAAAAGGAATGCCCTGAGAAAGAAAGAAAATATTTCTGAGTTAAATTAGAGGATAGATATATTATGGAAGGTAATAAATCCTCTCTGAATATTCCAAAATCCAAATTCAAAATAACTGGATACGGTATGTATCTTCCCCCGCTGGTTGAAAGCGCAGAAGAACTTGCCCCAAAGATAAATAAAACTACCCAGTGGATAATATCTAGAGCCGGTGTAAAAGAACGACGCGTTTCCCAAATTGATGTTGATAAAATGGGTGCATTGGCAATACAAGAAGCTGTGGGAGATAAAAATAAACCAGATCTTATTATCAATGCGTCTGGTGTGCCTAAACAGGTTATTCCTGACACCTCTGTTTTTATGCAGAAAGAGATTGGGTATAGTGGAATTCCATCATTTAGTGTGCATGCCACTTGCCTCTCATTTATAGTTGCATTAAACATTGCCGGGAATTTTATAAAATCTGGACAATATAAACGAATTATTGTAGTTTCCTCCGATCGTGGAACTTGTGGTAGAAATTTTACTGAGCCAGAAAGTGCTGCACTTTTAGGAGATGCTGCTGCGGCAATTTATATAGAACCTTCTCATGATAAGAGTGGATTAATTGATTATTCCATGGAGTCATTCCCTGAAGGGGCAACTTTTACAGAAGTCCGGGGTGGAGGTACCAATTTGCATCCTCAAGATCCTAAAACTATGGCATCGGATAATTTATTTACAATGAATGGTCCAAAAATATTTAAAATGGCATTAGATAAAGTGTATGTACGAATTAATAAAGATATAGATCAGAATAAAATATCAAAATCTGATATAAAATTATTAATTCCTCATCAAGCCTCAGGAAAAGGAGTAAGAGCCTATTATCAATTTGGCGGATTTCAAAAAGAGCAGGTAATGGATATTGTGAAAAGTACAGGAAATTGCGTTGCAGCATCCATTCCTTTGGCTATGGTGATGGCTCAGAAAAAAGCATTATTTTCTGAAGGTGATTTAATCTATTTAGTTGGCACGGGTGCTGGGCTCTCAATTGCTTCTGCTCTAATTAAAATTTAGAAATGCTACCCATATCAGATTTTATTAACAATAGAAAATCGTCCATAAGAATTGCCCATAGAGGTGGGATGGCATTATATCCTGAAAATACATTGGAGGCATTTCATTTTTCAGTGGACAAGCATAATGTTGAAATGCTGGAGCTGGATCTACAAATAACCAAAGATAGTAAAGTCATTGTTCTGCATGATGATTCTATAGATAGAACTACCAACGGAAAGGGAAATGTAATTGATCTTAGCTATGAGGAAATTTCAGAGTTCGATGCAGGATATAATTTTATGGATAAAAAAGGTAAATTCTCATTTAGAGATCAAGGTGTTATAATTCCCCTGTTTGAAGAAGTATTGAAACAACTCCCTAATACCTATTTAAATATTGAATTGAAGGGGAATAACCCACAACTAGTAGAGAAAGTGCAATTATTAATCACCAATTATAATGCTGAAAGTAAAATAATAATCGGTTCAGCTAATTACTTTCAAAATAAACGTGTTCATAAGCATCTTCCGAATTGCGGTCATTATCTTTCACGTCTAGATTTATATGTATTTCTTTTAGTGGGATGTTTTGGCTTATTAAAAAAATATTGGGATAAATTTTTAACAGTAGAGGCTCCTATTGAATATCATGGTATCCCTGTTTATCAAATATATTTAAAAGCAGCTGAAAAATTAGGAAAACCATTATTCATTTGGGGAGCTGATGATAGAGACTCAATTCAAAAATTAAGTAAAGATGATGTGGCTGGAATAATGACCGACCGACCTGATTTATTTTAGTATTATACTACAAAAATAAACCAAATTGGTTAATATAAATCATTACGTGTGATGCAAATCACACTTTAATATCTCCTTAGAAAATCTTCTTTATCTGCTATCTATAACTGTCATAAATTAAGGTTTGCCAATAAAAGGCAGTTATAATGAGAGATTTATTAATATTACTACAAATAATAACGGCAACATTACTCTTTTCTCAAGAGTATACCGTTGAGAATGCATTTCCAAATTTATCATTTACTGACCCTGTCGGCATTTATCATGCCGATGACGGTACAGGCCGCCTTTTTGTTATAGAACAGCCGGGGACGATTAAAGTTTTTCAAAATGATCCTTCTACAACAACCGTAGAGACATTTCTAAACATTACTTCTATTGTTGAGCAGGATCCGGGATATACGGAAGAGGGCCTCCTTGGTCTTGCCTTTCATCCTAATTTCACTGAAAATGGCTACTTCTATGTAAATTATACAGATTATAGCCCTAAGCGAAATGTTATAGCCAGGTATACAGTGAGCTCTACCAACCAGAATCAGGCGGATGCTCTATCATCTCTTGTAATATTAGAAGTGAATCAACCTTATACCAACCATAATGGAGGTCAGCTGGATTTCGGATCAGACGGATATTTATATATCAGCTTTGGAGATGGCGGCTCTTCGGGAGATCCACAGGGCAATGGCCAGAACCTCCAAACACTACTTGGTACCATTGTTCGTATTGATGTCGACAGCCCTTCAAATGGACAAGGCTACAGCATTCCTGTTGACAATCCCTTTGTTGCAGACCCCAATGCACGAGATGAGATTTATGCCTACGGCCTTAGGAATATGTGGCGTTTCAGCTGGGATCCCGTAACAGATCTGCTTTGGGGCGCTGATGTTGGGCAGTATAACTGGGAAGAGATTGATATTATCTACCCCGGGCTCAATTACGGATGGAATACCATGGAGGGCAATCATTGCTACCCCGCAGGCACAAGCTGCAGCTCTGAGGGTTTTGAACCTCCTGTCTTTGAATATGCATTATATGTAGATGGCGTATGTTCTGTTACTGGCGGGTATGTATATAGGGGCGCTGAAACTTTAAGCCTATATGGAAAATACATTTATGGAGACTGGTGTACAGGGGATATCTGGGCGCTTACATATTCTAATGATGGCGTAACAGAAAATGAGCATCTTATACAATCGGGAGTAAATATAACTTCATTTGGCTTAGATCAGAATAGTGAATTGCTTATATGCGCCAATTCTAATATATATAAACTGACCTCTGATGAAGAACCTTGAGAAATGGGCGATCTCAACCAGGATGGTTTGAAAAATGTGCAGGATATTATTCTGACTATCAATATTATATTGGGAGCGCCTCCTAGCTATTATGAACTTTGCAGCGGTGATATCAATGAGGATGGCGTCATTGATATATTAGACATTGTTTTATTGATTAATCTGATTTTATCATCTTAATTATTATAATGTGGAGTATATAAACCTACTTGATAAGGCGCATAGGTTTTAGTTTCATCCCACAATCCTCACATGTTCCGGGATTTTCTTCACGAATATGACTGTGAATAAGCATAGGGCATCCATAAAAATCTCTTTTTTCATTTGCAGTTATTACCCCAGCGGCTAAATCCATTCTGCATTTTGGGCAATGACCTGGGTCACTGCTATATTCAGCGCTATGGGCATCCATAGGGCAGGTGTAATAAATAAGGGTTTCACCCTCAGCCATCTTATCTGCCGGATTGGTTGAATGCGTATGGCCCGCATGACTTTTAGCTGATTTTGTTTTAGCATCTTTTCCACCACCACAATTTATTGTTATGATAAGGGAAAGTATTGTTAAGATTATCTTTTTCATGCCTATTGTCCTTTTTATTGATGTGGTAAATTTACATGTTTAACCATTTTCATGTATAATGCGAAAATGAAAACCATTGAATTTGTAATAGCCATAATTATTAAATCATTGTCATTGGCTGTCACTATATTCCTGATTTAATTTTCTTTAAATGAAAAACTTAATAAATAGGAGAAATATAATGAATTATATAATTAAGTCAATGCTCACAGTTACAGCAACAATATCCCTTACTTTATTTGCTGGTGAAACAAAAGAAGTCTCCTTTAATATTAACGGAATGACCTGTCAAGGCTGTGCTGGAAAGGTGTCACTTGTTTTAGATAAAGCAGTTGGCGTAAGCAACTATAATGTGAGTGTTGAAAATAAGAATTGTAAAATTTCTTATGATGCTGCGCTAACCAATCCTGAGGCCATTAAAGCTGAACTATCTAAGACGCAGTTTACTATTAGTGATGTTGTGAATGAAAAGCAGAATTCATCTGTATTATCCTGGCTGAAAAATTTATTTAATTAAATGGGCATGCAGAGTATTGCTGACTATTCTCAACATTATGAGCTTAAAACCCGTTGGAAAGATATAGATTCATTTGGGCATGTAAATAATGCAGTATTTCTCACCTATATTGAAGATGCCCGCATTATGTATTTTAAGAGGTGGAATGTTACAGAAAAGAAAAGATCTCTTATAGTAGCTTCAATAAAAATAGACTATTTAAGGCAGATAGTACATCCATCAGACTTGATTGTGGGCCAAAAAATATCTCGAATTGGGAATAGTAGCTTTGATATTCAATCTGCCATATTCCTTAATAATGATTCTAAGCCAGCTGCCAATTCGGTAGTCTCTTGTGTTTGTTTTGATTATCAGCAAAATAAATCCGTTCCCGTATACGATGAAATTAAAGCTGATTTTCAACTTGATCAATAGATAATTCATCCTCTGTAAAACTTTTAGTCACCCATCACTTAAGCTAAATACAAAAAATATACCTATATTTGTGGCATAAGTCACAAATACCTTCCCGATAATTGTCAATGTGACAAGTATCACTCGTCTAATATTCAAGAGGAGATACATTATGCTTGATCTAGTTATTCATCATGATAATTTTGTTCCTGCACTGGAACATTTACGCGAAGGTCCCAAACGGCGGTCATGCAACTCTCCTCCTGTATGACCGCTTCCTTATTAATACATAAATCAATACATTATATACATGTAAATTAGTCCTGTGAAATTCCTTCCATATTTTTCTACATCTTTTTTAATAATTCTATTTAATTTGGCATGCCATACTATGCCAAAGGGTGAAATTTCAAACTCTCAGTATGTTAGGCATAATCCACTCATTTACTCAAAAAATCAAAATATCGATTTTGCGATTATTAATGAAGATAATATTGAAAATGCCACTGAGTATGTACTGAGAGAGGCAGATGTAATTTTATCTGAAATAATAGCCGTGCCAACTTCAAAGCGTACTTTTGCAAATACTCTCTTAAGGTTAGATGATTTATATAATACAGTATCAAAGGTTTCAGGCCCTCTTGAGCTATTAGCGTCTGTGCATCCAAATAGAAAAATCAGGGATATATCTGATGAGTCAATATTGATTATTCAAAGGTATTTTGTTGAATTATCTGCAAATGAAGCATTGTATGAGGTAGTAGATCAATTTTCAACTTCAAAACAGGCCCATGAATTGCCCATTAACCAGCAAAGATTTTTAGAAAGTGAACTGCGGGATTTTCAACATAGTGGTCTTGGTTTATCGGAGTATGATCGTGAAAAACTAAAGCGTATTCAAAACAGAATTTCTGAATTGAGTATACAGTTTGAAAATAATATTTCTTCTTATTCAGATACATTATTTATTCCACATAGTATGATTGCAGGGCTCCCTGATGATTACAAAGATAACCATCTCCAGGATGATGGAAAATACGCTATTGATCTTTCCTACCCCTCATTTTACCCATTTATGGAACATGCAGAATCAGACTCTCTGCGAAAATTATT
Organism: Fidelibacterota bacterium; assembly: GCA_030748955.1. Lineage (GTDB taxonomy): Bacteria > Fidelibacterota > Marinisomatia > SCGC-AAA003-L08 > D37C17 > D37C17. The sequence continues at coordinate 29,921 of JASMKZ010000014.1, forward strand.
ACGATATATGTTTTTAAATAAGGGAATGCCTCAAAATGTGTCAATATTAAGTGAAATACTTGCCAATCGTAAATCTCTATCAGCATTGTTGAATTACCCTTCATTCTCTGCGCTGATTATTGATCAGGGAATGGCAAAATCAACAGAAGCAGTATGGGCATTTGAACGAGATTTAATTGAGAAAATTCAACCAAAAGCAAATTGGGATACTGATCAATTATTGCAAATCAAATATGATGCTATAGAAGAAAATGATAAAATAATAACTGACTGGCAGAAAGATTATTATGAGAATCAACTTTTACTAGATAGGCACAGAGTAGATTCTGAACAGATGAAACAGTATTTTCAAGTAGATAATGTTATAGAAGGTTTATTTGCCATATCCAGCCTGTTGTTTGATATAAAATTTCGTGAGATAGAAAGCCCATCTGTATGGCATTCTGATGTTAGAATGTTTGAGCTGAAAGAGAAATCTGACAATTCTTTAGTTGGATATTTTTATTTAGATTTATATCCACGTGAAAATAAGTATCAGCATGCCGCGGCATTTTCTATTGTTAGTGGTAAGAAAATAAACTCTGATTACCAGCATCCGATAACATGTTTAGTGTGTAATTTCCCACCACCTGGGAGAAATACTCCAGCTTTATTGAAACATGAAGATGTTGAGACATTTTTTCATGAATTTGGTCATTTACTACATGATTTGCTCACAACTTCAGAATTATACAGCCAATCAGGTACATCGGTAGCTATGGATTTTGTAGAAGCTCCCTCACAAATGCTTGAGAACTGGGTGTGGAATAAAGAATCGTTAAGCATTTTTGCAACCCATTATAAAACAAATGAAATTATTCCAGATTCACTTATAAATAGAATGATTAAAGCGCGGAATATTCAGTCTGGAAATAATTTACTACAGCAAATATTTTATGGCATGTTGGACTTGACACTGCATGGACAGTTTGATTCATCCAATGTAAAATCCACCACAGAAATTATGAGTGAGCTGCAAAACTCTATCACAAATTATGACTATATGGAAGGCACCCATATGCAGGCTTCATTTGATCATTTATTAGATTATGGAGCGTCTTATTATGGCTATCTTTGGTCGGAAGTTTTTGCTGCAGATATGTATTCTGTTTTTGAAAGAGAAGGACTATTAAATCAGGAAGTTGGTCTAAGGTTTAGAAAAACTATTCTTGAAAAAGGTGGTACAGAAAACCCAATGAATCTTGTAAGAGCATTTCTTAGAAGAGAGCCTAACAGTAAAGCCTTCCTAAAAAAACAGGGTATTGTTGAATAATCTGAGAAGCTATTTAATTCTGGTCGTCTTTACTTTCGACAACTGGGAGAAAATTTCTCAGAATAGATTCAACGATATCCAATTGTTTCTTAAGATCTTGGTTTTCGTTTAGTTGTTTTTGATATAAGTCTTGCCAATCCATTAAGCGCAAATTATGAGGGTGAGAAAAAAATATTTGTGATCTACATAATATTTAATAAGGGTGCAGGTTGAGGTGTGATATTTGTCACTTTTCAAGGTAGATTTTGATAATTGCAGGCCCGGGGCAGACAACCATTCACGAGGAGGAGAATGCCGTTTTTCAGTTATCATCTACCTGCCGAGCCTAATTTGTTGTCGGCAATATAGAGGAGAGAAACAGTATCCATCAAAATCTTAGTTGTAACAGTTTGTTAAGAGGAGGAATGTTAATATTATTAGCTTTAATTTCTAAACAATTCATAATTGTAATGTAAAACCAATTAATTTACATCGTGAAGATCAAATTCAAATTCGTTGTTATTCTCTTTATCCTTCTTTCCACTATTTTTGCTAGAGAAGGAGATTTATTATTTAATGCTATAGAATCTCACCTTTCTAAATATAGATATAGCATTAATGAAAGGGATGTCTCCATTAGAAATGGTATAATTCGTTTGGAAATCGCTGCACGGCGGACAAATATAAAATCCCAACAACTATTAGGATTCTATTCTGTTGGAAGCGCATTAAACAAAACCACCACCCCTTTTCGTGAGGTGCAGATTATTATTCGGTATGAATTAAGAGGAGGCAGGGAAGTTATTATGACAGCCCCCGTTGAATTGACATTAGCGTTGTCGCAGGGCAAACTTAGTTCAAATCAATTTTTTGATAAACTAGGTATTTAATTTACTGCCTTAAATAGGTTGATGCTGATAGTGGCCAGTTTTTCATTTGGGAAGCGTGCCTGATAATTGGGGTCTGGAACTAATCCGGCCTTCTTGGCAGCATCCAGCATGGAATTTACCTCAATAATATATTGGTCAGAGAAGCCATGGGTTCCATCATAAGCTGTGGCCACTGTGATGCCCAAATTTCGAGCGGTAACCTCAGGTGGAATGGTATGTAGTTCAAGGATGAGCAGTCCGTACTTGCTCACATAATCACGCCAGGAGCTGAAGTGCTCAATAAGGTTTTGTTTTAACTCTTTGCCTGGTATCCAGCGGCCCCTAAATGCAAATGCGCCAGTGGAGTTGCATGTAGTATTATGAAAGGGTGTTTTTGGAGGTGAATAGATCCTATTATGATCAAGAAATGATCTCACATTTAACATTTTATGCAGATCCAGATCATATTTCTGTTTCAAATTTTCCGCATAATCTGCCGGATTGCTAATGTCGCCATTGAGAATTGAATGCTCAATTTTTGCTTCCTGCAAGGTGATGCTGCTTGCCAGGCGGGCGGCTTTATTAAAATCAGCACCGATAATTTTAAGCGGGTAGAGATCAAGGTGTTTCCCACGTTCTGTTTTATTTTTTACTACTTCAAATAAATGTTTCAAAAGCGTTCCATCTCCACAGCCC
>JASMKZ010000150.1 GCA_030748955.1 Fidelibacterota bacterium
CTCTTGTGAATTGCCATAAATACTTCTCCAAACTACCATATTCCTTCACAATTTCTTTAACATGGTCTGCGTTATGGACTACAGATTGTACCTTCAATCTATTTCGAATAATTCCCGGATCTAACAATAATTTTTCAATTTTTTTCTCCGAATACCGGGATACAACCTCCGCATCAAAAGAAGCAAATGCCCTGCGATACCCTTCCCGTCTTTTTAAAACGGTAAGCCAGGACAACCCTGCCTGTGCCCCGCCTAAAGACAGATGTTCGAATAACATATTGTCATCAAGTATGGGTACCCCCCATTCTTCATCATGGTATGTTGCCAACTCAGGGTTTGAAGAAGCCCATTTGCAACGGATTTTCATATATTGTATACAGAGTTCAATTGGAAAGAAATATGTTGAAAATTGATACTTTCGAAAACTCTATGCTGTTAGGTAAATAGTATCAATTTTCGTTGGGGAACTAGGATTCGAACCTAGATTGACGGAGTCAGAGTCCGCTGATTTCACAACGAGAACCACAGAAACGGTTGCCCCTGAGCTGCTATTTTCTAAAAAACAATCTTTTACATCTTGTAAAAGCTCTTAATTCCCAAGTATTAAATTTACAGTATAATTTTATAATCAAACATCATGGAAATTATTAAGGGTCTGGCGCTACAAGAACGGTATCACCTTCCAGAGCCTCATCAATACCTGCCTGTATAGTAATAGCATTATCACCCGGCACATCTATAATAGCAGAAAATGAAAAACTAAAAAGTAATATGGAAATAAGAATTCTCATTATGATTCACTCAATATGATATTAAGAAGTGCTACAATGTCCATCACATCCAATGAACCATCTTC
>JASMKZ010000151.1 GCA_030748955.1 Fidelibacterota bacterium
CAGAGATTTGTTATTAATCAATTCAACCGCAGTAGCACCGGCACAGTTTCCTGAATCATCAAAAACACCAACCCAGTCTCCCTCTTCGGCCGGCACACCTCCCATTGTCGCCTGTCCTAAAATAACTGCTGAAAATGATGTGGGTGTATGATTAAAGAGATCCGGTTGCTGAGCCTGAACGAAACTACACCAAAAAAGGGGCACATAGATTTTCCACTTTTTAAACTGTATTGTTCTTAGAATGAGTGAAATCTCATTAACATTTTTCATAATCCTGCTCTTAAAATCATATTTCAGTGAGATTAGTAATACATTCCCACTGCCCGCATCTTAAAAAAACTTACAGTGAAAATTTATTTTTTTATTAAAGTTTTGAAATGTCCCATAAAATTACCCTACAATGTGTGTGGGCTTATCTACCCATCCTCCCACAAACAAAAAACCCCGGGTGACCGGGGCTTGATGATTAATCATTCTTCACCGTATGGTACTGTGTTTCCTTCAGGGTCTGTCTTGATTAACCAAACATCAGCTCCACCATAAGACCCTATCTGCCCTATTATAACATATCCGCCATCGGTTGTTTGTTGAACGCAATAACCACCATAATCCTGCCCACTTCCTCCAAAGATTTTATCCCACATTTCATTCCCATTGGAATCCGTTTTGAGTAACCACCAATCCCAATAATTCGTCATAGAATATGTTTGCCCTGTCATGATATAACCACCATCAGTTGTTTGCTGAACAGACCAGCCCCTTTCACCTCCATTTCCATAGGTTTTATCCCATATTTGATTACCGTTAGAATCTGTTTTAATTAACCAAAAATTAGACTCTTCATTCCCAATAG
>JASMKZ010000152.1 GCA_030748955.1 Fidelibacterota bacterium
AATTACATATGAGCCATTTTCATAAAGGGTTGTATTCCATTCAAGGGAATATGGTTCGGTAGTGTCTGTAATTGAGGTAGTAACACCATTTATCCATAATTCAACTTTTTCTATTGATTCATTATCTGTAGAAATACAACTTATTGAAACCATATCTGATACTGAACCTTCTGCAATGAATGTTATAGTTATGTTGGGTGGTGTTGTATCATATTCACAACTTTCATCATCGAAAGTCGCAGTGCTATTGTAATTCGTTGCTGTGCTATCTGTACAACCGCAAATATTATCGCCACCAGCAACGCCCGCACAGTCTTCAGGCTCGTCCTCTTCGCAAGACCAAAAAGCCAGCCCAATAAATAGTAGTAATGATATATACCTAATCATAACCAAATCTACCCATCCTCCCACAAACAAAAAACCCCGGGTGACCGGGACTTGATTATTAGTGGTGATAATTAATGATGTTTTCTATTAATTATGTTAGTGATTTCCATTGGTTTTGGCAATCGACCAATTAATTTTATTTTATTATAAATCTTTTTTTTATTCAAATAAACAGTGAATTGTCCAGTTTTACCCTCAATTAGTTCAATGCCTATCTCTTTGAAATTTGTTTTTAATTCTTCCTCTAACCTAGAGGCTTCACTATTAAATCAGCTTGTTCAATAATATATTTTTACATTATTCATAAATTAATCTACTATTATCTCCACAAACAAAAAACCACCGTGTATTCTTTTATTAGCTATTTATAGGACACAGAAAGATAAGTTTATTTAATTTTCTCCCACCAATTCTCTGAATGGAATTTTTTCTCACTGTAAACAAATTCTCCTATCCGGGGG
>JASMKZ010000153.1 GCA_030748955.1 Fidelibacterota bacterium
ATATAGCAAAAACCGTACCATTCTACTAATGTGCCATTGCGCTGGGAAATAGACGAGAAATATGCCTTTTTAGCATAAAATTAGTTGTTATTTTGACACTAAATAATTGTGCGTTGCTTATGCGTGTGTGCGGGGAATTATAGGGGAAGCAGTATACACCTATCACTACAAGTTATCGCAGACACACCCTTTCAAGTTGACTGCAAGTCAACAACAATAAGTAATAATATAATTAGCCTGCGAATCATTTAGGTTTAGAATTGGGATACTTACTGTAATCTATAGGTTTTATAGCCATCCAATTTTTTGCTCCTGCATAGACATGAGCTAAAGTATCATAATTAAATTCAAAATAATAGAATGAAAGTAATGTTTGTTTTTCTGCATAGAAAGTTGACACGGTATCGCCTACAATAATGCCTGAATTAATTTTAACAAATTTATCTGACTTTGATATTATATCTGACTTTGATGCTATGTTGTTACCCTGTATAAATTCTTTTTCAGTCATTCCGATATAAAATGTTGCTTCTGGTGGTTTAGTCGGTGCACACCCAACAATAAGTAATAATATAATTAGCCTGCGAATCATTCAGGAGGGGTAGCATATTTATCGTAATCTATTTCTTTTTCACGAGTCATATTCCATACATTATGATAAACTGCGAATAAAGTATCATTGTCAAATGCAAAAATATATTCGTTAAGACTTCCTTCATTCTCAATAGCAACTCTCCTATTACCCATTGAAAAGGGCATAAGCTTTATATGGGGGTTTTTTTCTTTAAACTCTTCGTTTGTCATACCTATAAGAAATGATGCTGTTGATGGTTTAGTAGGAGCACAT
>JASMKZ010000154.1 GCA_030748955.1 Fidelibacterota bacterium
AATAAACATCAAGCCCCACATTCGTGGGGTTTTTTGTTTCTAGACATTTAGGACTACTACTTTGTAATATTGCTGATATGAAACGCCTCTGGCTCAATTAAAGGAGAAGAAAATGAAGAAAATATTATTAATTGTTATGTTTATCAGTGGGGTCCTATATGCACAAAACGAAGCTTATGATGCATTGAACGTTTTAGAACCTCTCATAGGAAAATGGCAAATAAAGGAAATGTCATATGGTTTTTTTGAAGGTCTACCTGATAATACAGAAATGGTTACAAGTAATGAATATAAATGGATAACTGAAAAATCTGCCATTCTTGAAACATGGGAAGCTTATACTACAGATGGTAAGCAAAAAATAAATCATGGAAGTATTCTTTATTACCTTGACCCAGCTACTAAATCAATTAGAACAAAGCATTTTGGTTATGATGGAAAAGTTTATTGGACTGGAAATGGAAGGATTGAAAACCGAAAGAATTCGCTTGCAGTTCATATTGAAGAATTAACCATTAATGGCACACATACAGCATATACTAATGAAATAAGAATCATAAACAACGATACATATCAATCTCAATTTGTGAATATCAATCAAGGTGGGAAACCTATAGAGGATCATCCTAATCGTAATTTCAAAAGAGTAAAATGAAATGCCTCTGGCTCAAATAGCCTCCTCACGGTGTTTTTTGTTTCTAGACATTTAGGACTTAATAAAAGGGTCACACACATTGTTGAGTGATTTTTTGTAGATTTAAGTAATGAATAATATTAATTAAAGGAAAAGATAGTGGAATTAAAAGATAAATTGAATTTATTGTGGAAGTTTCTATTTTTGGCT
>JASMKZ010000155.1 GCA_030748955.1 Fidelibacterota bacterium
TAAACTACCGCCCCATGTTCCTGCACAGTCTTGCACGCAGTCATTAGAGCTATCAGCATCACAAGTACCACATTCATCTTCCAGGTTATCACCATTTGGCGTTCCTGCACAGTCTGCACATACACTGTTGTCACCACCACAAATTCCACATTCATCATCTGTGAGTTCGCCACCCCAAGTTCCTGCACAGTCCTGCACACAGTCATTAGAACTGTCAGCATCACAGGTATTACAATTGTCTAAAGCATTATCACCATTTGGTACGCCTGCACAGTCAGAACAGCTTGAGTTATCACCATTGGGTACACCGCATTCATCAGCACAGGATGTATTATCACCATTTGGTACGCCACATTCATCAGAACAGGATGAGTTATCACCATCGCAAATGCCACATTCATCAACTTCTGTAACACCACCCCAAGTTCCTGCACAGTCCTGCACACAGTCATTAGAACTGTCAGCATCACAGGTATTACAATTATCTAAAACGTTATCACCATTTGGCGTTCCTGCACAGTCAGAACAGCTTGAGTTATCACCATCACAAATACCACACTCATCATCTGTGAGGTCGCCACCCCATGTTCCTGCACAGTCCTGTACACAGTCATTAGAACTGTCAGCATCACAAGTGCCACAATTATCTTCTACAGCATCACCATTTGGCGTTCCTGCACAGTCTGCACATACACTATTATCACCACCACATATGCCACATTCATCATTTTCAAATGATCCACCCCAAGTTCCTGCACAGTCCTGCACACAGTCATTAGAGCTATCATCATCACAAGTGCCACAATTATCTTCTACAGCATCACCATTTGGCGTTCCTGCAC
>JASMKZ010000156.1 GCA_030748955.1 Fidelibacterota bacterium
ATGTGTGTACTTGGAATGGCCGGCGAATTGAAAAAGAAAGGAATTGCCGTCAATGCATTGTGGCCCAAAACAACCATTCAAACAGCGGCTATCCAAAACTTGCTTGGAGGCGATGAATTAATGAATAAATCCCGAAAACCAGATATTATGGCTGACGCTGCTTTTACCATTTTCAGTCGAGATAGTCAATTATGCACAGGAAATTATTTTGTGGATGAAGAGGTGTTAAGGTCCGAAGGGGTGACAGACTTGAGCAAATACGCAAATGTGCCTGAAGCAGAATTAGCACCAGACTTTTTTGTATAAAGATTTATAAGAATTACCAATCAAAATCAGACAAACAAAGAAGATGGTATTATTGAAGTGATATCAGCCCCGGTCACCCGGGGTTTTTTGTTTGTGGGAGGATGGGTAGATTTGAATATGGTTAGGTATATATCAGTAATATTCTTTATTGGGTTGATTTATTGGAGTTGTGAAGATACTAAGGAAGAAGAACCTATCAAATTTGTAAAAACCTTTGGCGGTAGTAATCATGATAAAGGTAATTTTGTCCAACAGGTTGCAGATGGGGGATATATTATTATTGGCTACACACAATCTTTTGGCAGTGGCTATTCTGATATGTGGTTGATTAAGACCGATTTAGAAGGAAATGAGCAATGGACCCAATCGTATGGTGGAACCAGTAGTGATGAGGGACAATCTGTTATGGAAACCACTGATGGCGGTTATATTATTACAGGTTTTACGCGGTCTTTTGGAAATGGGGCAAGTGATGTGTGGTTAATAAAGACAGATTCTAAGGGAAATGAAACATGGAATCAGACCTTTGGTGG
>JASMKZ010000157.1 GCA_030748955.1 Fidelibacterota bacterium
ACCAAAAGGCGACTGGATTCCGCAAGGTATTGAGTTTTACGCTTATGCAAAATCAAAAGAAGGTACTGTTCCCATCTACAGATTTTACCATAAAAAAAATAAAGATCATTTTTATTCAAAAAATGCTCAACCAAAAGGTAATTGGATTCACCAAGGTATTGAGTTTTATGCCTATGCAGCCACAAAAGATGGCACTGTTCCCATCTACAGATTTTACCATAAAAAAAATAAAGATCATTTTTATTCAAAGAATGCGAATCCCAAAGGTAAATGGAATGCGCAGGGCATTGAATTTTATGCATTACCTCCAAAATAATATTTAAGTACAATCCTGGTTCTAGAACCACTAACAATTTGAAATTGAAGCATTTATAGAAAGAGTAATAAAACTCCGGTCACCCGGGGTTTTTTGTTTGTGGGAGGATGGGTAGATTTGGATATGGAGTCAGATATAAAAAAATTATTATTACCAATTTTCTATCTATTAACTTCTCTTTCTGCCACCACTATAAACATCCCTTCGGATTATACGACTATTCAGGAGGGTATTGACGCTTCAGTGGATGGCGACACGGTGCTTATTGCACAGGGTACTTACTACGAAAATTTAATTCTTGAAAATGAAATAGTGCTTGCCAGCCATGCTATAAATGATGACCTTAACTCCGATTGGCTCAATAATGTAAACATCCAAGAGACCATAATCAGTGGTGCATTAGAACCGGTCGATCCTAATAAGGGAAGTTGTTTGGTTATCCGTGACGGGAATATTACCCCAACAATCTTAGGGTTAACATTCCAAGATGGTATTGGTACAGCTATGGTGGAGTTT
>JASMKZ010000158.1 GCA_030748955.1 Fidelibacterota bacterium
GAGATAAGGGCTGTGCATAGTATTTATGTCCTTCAAAATCGTGTCCTTTTTTCCAATTTTAGCATTATTTACGTATATTGAGACTATTGTTGGAAAGTCCTGTGATACTCGTTTAAGGTACATATTACTATATATCTCCGTAGTGGTAACAGATGCGTGTCCCATTATCAACTTCAGATGATATATATATATGCACCTTGAATCAGTTTTCTTACTGTGAATGTATGCCTGAGTGAATGGAATGATTTATTCTCATCAGCATCAATTTCTCGTAATGCCTTTTTAAACTTCTTACTGATATGTTCACCTAAGAAGTAGTTAAGTAAGGATTTTCATAGGATTATCTCCAAATCTACCCATCCTCCCACAAACAAAAAACCCCACGAATGTGGGGTTAGCCTATACATCATCACAATCATCATGTATTTCAGATTTTAATGGTTTTAAATGGATATGCTCTTTTGGTATATAAAAACTGGCTAATATTTCAATGAATATGAAAAAAAGGGCGATTGATGCTGTTACGTAAGCATCCTCAGCTATTGCTGATAATACTTCAATAAAATGGCTTATGCCATGAAGCCTCAGTCCCCATCTTAATATTTCAAGAAAATGTTTTTTTATCATATGCATTATTTACTTAGATGTAATCTCTTCAGAAGTATCCAAACCTAACTATCATCTCAACGACTAATAACCCCGGGTGACCGGGGCTGATTATAAGTTGCTACACAGATAAACTAGATACCAAAAACTTTTTTGAGTAAATCAGTAGTCCTTTTTATTGGATTTTTTCTTATTTCAATTTCCTCTTCTGCAAGTACACTAAAT
>JASMKZ010000159.1 GCA_030748955.1 Fidelibacterota bacterium
GCTATTTGGGGATGTAATCAATCTGCAGAGATTGCAAGTAAAGAGGCTATTAGATTATTAAATAATGAAAATTATTATTTTCTGGATGTAAGAACAGAAATGGAGCATAATAATAAAGCAATTCCCAATACGCCTTGCATTCCTGTTCAAGAAATCAATGAGAGGCTTAATGAATTAGAAGATTATAGAGATAAAAAAATAATAGTTTACTGCAGAAGTGGAAATCGCTCAGGTACTGCTACAAAAATATTGAATGAAAATGGTTTTGATGCAGTCAATCTTATAGGCGGCATGAATGAGTGGGGTGGTGTAGTAGTTTCAAGTGAATGAAGTAGTAATTGAATTAATCAAGCCCCGGTCACCCGGGGTTTTTTGTTTGTGAGATGATGCGTTATTCTAAGAATTTTCAATTCAGGCTATCGTTAATTAAATTTTTCCAGTGAAACTCTTACTACTGGCATTAATTGCTTACCTAGCAAAAAAAGGCATATTTGTGTTACCATTTGATTTAAAATGGTTTTCCAATAAAAGGAAAAGAACAACGGCTAAATAAGGAAATGACTTTTATTATTGATTTAATAGAAAAGCCCCACCTTCGTGGGTTTTTTTTATGAGACAATCATTTTTAATTAGTATTCTGAAAATATCTGTCTATTTTTCTCATGTAATAACTAATTAAAAAATAGTGAGGATTAACATATGAAATCAAAATTACTACTATTGGTGCTCCCTTTGTTCTTTTTCGCGTGCGAAGCTGAAGAAGAAAGCGCTACTCTTGTAGGAACCTGGACAATAACAAATTTTGAACAGTACGAAGGACCAAATTGTAC
>JASMKZ010000015.1 GCA_030748955.1 Fidelibacterota bacterium
GTGTCTGCAATAATATTAAAATTGTATCCACCATTAATTTGGCCAATAGTCACCACTGTAGATTCAATGGGGTTGGTATTCCGGCTTACAATGGTCTGTAATGTTTGCACTAAATGGGAGGCTATAACAACGGCATCCTTTGTACCCTGTGGAGCAGCGCCATGGCCACCTTTACCATGAACAGTAATTTCAAATAAATCAGCTGCTGCCATAATAGGGCCTGGCTTAACCCCAATGGTTCCGTATTTCTGGTAATTCCACAAATGGAGACCATAAATTTCATCTACACCTTCTAAAGCACCATCTTCGATCATATAACGTGCGCCGCCCTGACCCTCCTCTGCTGGTTGAAAAATAAATTTTACCGTACCTTTTAACTGGTCATATTTTTTGGATAGAGCTTCAGCTGTTCCCAAGAGCATGGCCGTATGACCATCATGTCCACAAGCGTGCATAATGCCATCGTTTTGAGATTTATAGGGAAGATCACCAGTTTCCTGCATAGGGAGAGCATCCATATCGGCTCTTAGGGCGATAGTTTTAACACTATTTTTACCCCTCAGGGTACCCACTACACCGGTTTTACCCACACCAGTTTGTACCTCAATTCCCAGAGACTTTAAATTTTCAGCCACCAATTTTGCAGTACGGTGTTCATTGAACGCCAGTTCAGGATGTTGGTGTATATCCCGGCGGGTTGAAATTATCTTATCTTTAATTGCCTCTATTTCAGGCTTAATATGAATTGCCAATAGTTGTTTCTTCAATTATTTTTGACTGATGATAGAATGTAATGTAAATGAACTAATAGAATAAAATAAAGACATTAAATGGTTGGGTATTTATATATACAGCATTCCAATATAATGAGATACGCTCCCTGCCAGCACAAATATATGCCAAATAGTATGGTGGTAAGGAAGTCGAACCCATGAATAAAAAATGACTCCACATGAATAACTGATTCCACCCACAAATATCCAGATAAATGATTCTATCGGTACGGAATTATAAAGTGGTTTAATAGCAATAAGTGCAAGCCAGCCCATAAAAATATAGAAGGCAACGCTTAATCTTTCATATCTATGGATATAAAAAATTTTAATATATATTCCAATAATTGCCATTGCCCAGATTACAGGAAGAAGGTAAAGTACCCAGGTTGTGCGTAGTGAAATCAGGATGACGGGAGTGTAAGTGCCGGCAATGAGTAGATAAATTGCAGAGTGATCTAATCTTCTAAAAATTGCTTTAGTCCTGGAATGGGTAAGGCTATGATAAAGGGTAGATACGAGGTAGAGAAGCGATAAACATGTTCCGTAAATTGCAAAAGCAGTAATTCTCCAGGGGTCACCATCCATGCTGGCGAATACTACCAAAATTGTTAAACCCGCCACACTGAACCCGAACCCCAATCCATGAGTAATACTGTTGGCAATCTCCTCCATTACTGTTTGGGTATACTTTTTTATTTTCTGTTCAGCCATAAAAAATTCTGTTAATATATAGATTTAAGTGATAATTCGGATAAGCCACCTTGCTAAATTTAATTATTTTAAGGGTAAAATTAGTTATCCTTAATTAATATGTGACAAATATGAAAAAGGAATTGTAGTGCTGTGAGCTTATAAAATAGTAATTTTTAACCCCATTTTATGAGTTAATTATTAGGAGCTATTATGAAAATTAATTGGGAATCCATACAGGAATTTACCGATATAAAATATGAGCGTGGTTTGGATGACGCAAAAGGTGTCATCAAAATTACAATAAATCGCCCAGAGGTTAGAAATTCTTTTCGTCCACAAACAGTGTTTGAATTAAAGGAGTCATTAAAACTCGCCCGTGAAGATCAGGGAGCAGGGGTTATCATTCTCACCGGTGAAGGGAAAGAAGCATTTTGTGCCGGAGGTGATCAGAAAATTAGAGGTGATGCAGGATATGTGGGAGAAGATGGAGTCCCTCGATTAAATATTCTGGATGTGCAGAAGCAAATTAGATACATGCCCAAGCCCGTTGTTGCCATGGTGGCTGGTTATGCTGTTGGCGGTGGACATGTTTTGCATATGCTCTGTGATCTCACCATCGCAGCGGATAATGCAAAGTTTGGCCAGACGGGCCCAAAAGTTGGCTCATTTGATGGGGGTTGGGGGGCTTCCTACATGGCGCGGATCATTGGCCAGAAACGGGCCCGGGAAGTATGGTTTCTATGTAGAATGTATGACGCTCAGACTGCACTGAATTGGGGATTGGTAAATTGTGTTGTCCCTTATGAAAAGTTAGAAGAGGAGACAGTAAGCTGGTGCTGTGAAATGTTGGAAAAATCACCCCTGGCTCTACGCATGCTTAAAGGTGCCCTCAATGCAGACTGTGATGGCCAGGCAGGGCTGCAGCAGTTTGCTGGTGATGCCACCATGCTCTTCTACATGACCGAAGAAGCTCAGGAAGGGCGGGATGCTTTTAAGGAAAAACGTAAACCGAAATTTGATAAATTCCCACGATTGCCTTAATCAAAATTTTTCTGGTTCTCATAAATTTTGGGTTAATCAATGAATAAGTGGATATTAGCAGCGCGCCCCAAGACTCTACCTGCAGCAGCCTCTCCGGTTATACTTGGTACTGCCCTGTCCTACCATGATGGTGTATTCCACTCCTTCGTTTTATTAATGACGCTTTTAGCGGCTACCCTCATTCAAATTGGGGCAAATTTTGCCAATGATGTCTATGATTATCAAAAGGGGACGGATCGGGATGATCGGTTGGGCCCCAAACGAGCAACACAATCTGGACTCATCACTCCTGAAAATATGAAGAGTGCCATGTGGTTAATATTTTCACTTGCAATTTGTATAGGCTTTTATTTGGCCTCCATAGGTGGTTGGCCCATTGTATTAATTGGTCTATCATCCATTGCCGCTGGTATCGCTTATACTGGAGGGCCTTATCCTCTGGGATATCATGGATGGGGAGATATGTTTGTTTTCATCTTTTTCGGACTCATTGCCGTTCCTGGCACCTATTATTTGCAAACTGGAACCGTTACCCCATTATCATTTTGGATGGGAGCGGTTATGGGTCTGTTATCTACAGCTATATTGGTGGTAAACAACCTTCGGGATGCCCATACAGATGTGCTTTCAGGGAAAAAAACGTTGGCAGTCCGGTTTGGTGAAACGTTTTCAAAAATACAATATGCGCTTTTCATCGTTATACCATTTTCACTGCCTATTTATTTATCTTGGAAGCTTGAAAACGAACTATCTCTATTGCTCACATTGTTTTCACTACCCATTGCAACGCATTTAGTATTTCAGATTTTTACCACAGCTGGTATGGAATTAAATTTTGTTTTAATTCGCACGGCTCGTTTTTTATTTATTTTTACCGTGCTATTTTCAGTAGGGATTGTTCTTTGAAAATCAGTCATTTTCAAGTTATTCCCTATTCTATTCCCTTTATGAAACCGCTACAAACAGCCGGAGAAACATACACCCATCGGGAAGGTATTTGGCTTAAACTTCAATCTGAAAAATTTATCGGGTTTGGTGAAGCAGCACCACTATTGGGGTTCAGTAGAGAAACATTAAAAGAAGTCCATTATGCCTTGGAAGGGTTTCATCAGGCAATTGAGGGAGAAAATTTTGAGAGTGAAGAATTGTTTTCATTAATAGAGGTTCATTCACAGAACATCCCCTCGGTTCGCTTCTCATTGGAGACAGCAATCTATGATTTGCTGGCAAAAGAGGCAGAGTTGCCCCTAGCAAAATATTGCAACCTAGGTGCCAAAACCGAAATTTCTGTAAATGGAATGGCAGGGGTACATTTTCCTGGAGATGGTTTTTCAGCCATTAAAGTGAAGGTGGGCTTTCGCAATCTTTTTGATGAAATTGAAAATATGGAATATTTGACCGAATCATTTGGAAATGAGGTGCGTTTCCGTTTGGATGCCAATGGAGTCTTTGATTTACCCCAAGCTATACGATTTTGTAAAAAAATGGAAAAATTCAATATTGACTATATTGAACAACCCCTCCCTGCCAATCATTTGGAAGACTTAGCAGAACTTAGTTACCATACAGACATCCCCATTGCACTGGATGAGTCTCTTACCGATTTTATCTCCGCTGAAAAAATTATTGATGAGCAGGCTGCTCAGGTTTTTATTATCAAGCCCATGGTATCCGGCGGATTTACAGAATGTGAAAAAATAATTGATTTGGCAAAAGCTGAAAATATCCGCACAGTGATCACTTCATCTATTGAAACCTCAATAGGGAGAATTGCCTGTCTGCATCTGGCAGTAGCCAATGAAATAACAGAAGCTTGCGGTTTGGCTACAGGGTGTTTATTAAGTGAGGATAAAGCCTTAAGTCCAATTTTGGGTGGTAAGATTGGTATATCTGAGAGCCCTGGTTTAGGTATAGATTTATAATGACCTGGCTTCAAACACAATTAATAAACAACCCCCATAAACGTTTCATTCAAGAGGGGAACAATCAATATTCCTATTCGAATGTGGCGGATATGGTGGCTACCTATTCCAAGGCTCTACTTAAGGGTGGGATTCAAGCACAGGGTAGAATTCTTATCTATCTTCCCAGCGGGGTTGAACTTGTGGAAATTATGTTGGCATGTTTTGAAATTGGCGCTGTGGCAGTACCCATTTCGCTGAAATTAACAGAAAAGGAGCGTAATGCAATCATTGAGAAAATCCAGCCAAAACTCATCATTACCAATTGGGAACATAAACCAGCACTTATCTCTTTGTCCTTTCCTCTTACCCCTATTGAAGAACTCCCAAACACATCCAGTGGATGTTCGGTAATAACCAATAATTACAAAAAGAATTTAGAAGATATTGCCGCCATCATTCTAACTTCCGGTACCACCGGTACACCCAAAGCGGTTCAGCTTAGCTATGGTAATTTTAAAACCAACTGCAATAATTGGAATAATTTCCTTCAATTCGAATCTAGAGACCAATT
The DNA here is from genome assembly GCA_030748955.1 of Fidelibacterota bacterium. Classification (GTDB taxonomy): domain Bacteria; phylum Fidelibacterota; class Marinisomatia; order SCGC-AAA003-L08; family D37C17; genus D37C17. The sequence continues at coordinate 4,986 of JASMKZ010000015.1, forward strand.
TCTCTGCTGCCTTCCTCTACATCATATTGGCGGATTGGCCGTAATGCTCCGATCACTTATATTTGGTTTTTCGGTGAATTTAGTATCTAGCTTTGATGCTCAATTGGTATTGGATACTATTATCAAATTTCCAGTAACTATCATTTCGCTCGTGCCTACTATGCTGAAAAGAATTCTGGATTTAGAGGGTGGATTAAACGCAATGAAGTCCCTGCGGTGGATACTGCTAGGAGGCGGCCCTTCTCCCCAATATCTCTTAGACCTCTGTATCAAAGAAAAACTTAATATTGTAAAAGTATATGGCATGTCAGAAACCTGCTCTGGTACGGTTGGGCTCAAATTATTAGAGGAACCTCACAATAAATTATACGCTGGTCGGCCCTTTCCCGGGGCCAAATTATGGACAGAAAATGATGAAATTCATATTTCCGGCCCCATGGTGATGCAGGCCTATGTGGGAGAACCGGAAACCAACGGTGTCCATAACTCCCATGATTTGGGCCGGGTAGATGCTGATAATCTTATTTTTCTAGACATTCGCCGTAAAGACCTTATTATAAGCGGTGGTGAAAATGTCAACCCCATTGAGGTAGAAGAATGCCTCATGAATGTAGAGGGAATTTCTGATGCTGCCGTAGTGGGGAGAGATGATGATGAATGGGGGCAGAAGGTTACTGCCTTTATTGTAACTACTTCCTTTGAAAATGATTCTCTCCGCAGTGAACTTGAAAAATCTCTCTCGCCATATAAAATCCCCAAAGAGTACATCCAGGTTTCTCATATCCCTCGGAATGAACTGGGCAAAATTGTATATGAAAAACTGAAGTCTTTGTAACAACTTGTTTCAGACTACCTTTTGTAAGATTTTTCTAAGAGGGTTAACTTCTGCGGATGATTACGAAAATATTTAAATACATTCGATTAGGATTATTTATCGGGCTCATGACGGGTGTAGTTTTATTGGCTGTGGAAGTATATTTCGTGGTAACCAATAGCAACCGCCCTGATTTCTGGCCAGATGATGGAGATGCTCCATATCAGGATATGTCCAGCGGCTTATTTAGTGCTTATATCCATGATGATAATCCGGATTATGAGAAAATGAAGGCCAAAGGCAGTGTACTGTGTGATTTTGATTTGGATGGTGATCTAGATCTGTATTTCGGCTATGTTAACTCCTACTATTTTGAAAACAGCGGGTCTGCCTTTAAGGATAGAACCATGGAATATAATATTGATAATTCAGGATGTCGGGGCATCGTGGTAGGAGATATAGATAATAACGGCTACCCAGATATATTAAAATGGCGGTTTATGTCAGAAGCACAGCCAGATCATGATTGCCCTGAGTATGATTATGAAGCAGTGTGTGTAGAAGACCCCAATTGCATTTGGGAAGAAAATAATTGCTGGAATAATAGTGAACCCCAGTTTCTCCCGCATTTAATACTTATGAATGATGGAAACAGTTCCTTTTCAGCCCATAATTTTCTCCCATCTAACGAATTGCCTTTTCTCCACAGCTTGGGCCTTTTAGATGCAGACCTGGATGGTGATCTGGATCTTCTAGCCATACAGGAAGAGGATGATGATCAGTTTATGCTGTACCTGAACGAAGGATTTGATGATACAGGTGCTCCATATTTTGCTCAAAACTATACCTTTTACAGATCCTACGGCGATATCAGTTCTAGCCGGATTATTGCCATCTCTGATTATGATGGTGATGGTGACCAGGATGTATATGTAGGCAGAAAGTACGGATATAACTGGTTTTTTGAAAACCAGACCCTCACCGGTGAAGCTGGTGATGTGACCTATCATTCCAACCCTGAGCCATTTTTCATCGAAAAAGCTGTTCCGCTTGGTATTGCTGACTCTGAAATAAATGAAATTGGCAGCATGGGCTATGGGGCCGCCTGGGGCGATTATGATAATGATCAGGATTTTGACCTGTACCTTGCCAACTGGGGGGTAAACCGGCTGTACAACAATGACAATAGTACTTTCACCAATGTGGCTGATGTCCAAAATGTGGAATCTGAAGAACTCAGCAATGGTGTGAGCTGGGGTGATTACAACAATGACGGGATGCTAGATTTATGGACGTCAAATATCCGTAACCCTGATGATGTATATATCAATTTAGGTGATGGAATCTGGGATACTACTTCTAGCCCCTATTTTCTATCGGGAACTCAAGATTTGATTTCAGGAGATATCAATGAGGATGGCTGGCTGGATGTATTTGCTGCCGGGCTGAAGATGCAGAATGGCCCCCAGGGAGCTAAGTATACCAGCCTGCTCTATAAAAATGTCACCGTAGATTCATCATTTTCTTCCAATCACTGGCTGAAACTCAAGCTTGAAGGTAGTCAGTATACCCTCCTAAATGGGGGGTGGTCTGTTATGTCTAACCGCTCTGCCATTGGTGCCCGGGTGGTTTTACATCTTGCGGATCAGGATATCATGCGGGAAATTATCGGAGGTAAAGGACATGGAAACATGGAACCCCTCCAGCTTCACTTTGGTATGAACAGTAATATGTCAGCCCAGGGGATGACCATCTACTGGCCCAGCCGTGACCCAGAGACCAATCAGCGGAAAATTACCTATGTTGACGGCCCGATAGATGCTGACCTTAGCTATACATTTGTAGAGGATATTGGTTTTGTGGGGCTGAAGGGTGACATCAATAGAGATAATATTATAAATGTTCAGGATGTTGTGATTTCTGTAAATCATGCCCTGGATGGAACCGTTCCCGAACCTGCCATTTTCTGGGCAGCCGATATGAATTATGACAACATCCTCAACATACTGGATGTAGTCCGTATCCTCAACGTTATTCTCGGATAACATATGATACAGAAGTTGCGGATTGCTTCACTTATCGGCATCCAGTTTTTAATTCTTGCCCATATTTACATTTTCGGCGATGAAATAATCGGAAGCCTTGATTTCCAGGAATTTTTTCATGCCTTTGTAAAATACGGTATTATTAATGCGGGGGCAATATTGGTAATCCTGGCCTTTGTTATAACACTCATATTTGGCCGGTTTTTCTGCGGATGGGCCTGCCATTTTGGAGCTGTGCAGGAACTTTCCTGGTGGCTACTGAAAAAAATGGGCATTACTCCCACAACCTTAAATTCCAGCCTGGTGACAATTTTTCCTCTCTTTATCCTGCTCAATTTCTACCTGGCTCCCAATCTTGCACATGCTCTGAGCTCCCCCTGGGAAGGAGTTAGCATAAGCCTGGGGATGCCTGAAATATGGGCTTTTCTGCCTGGGTTTGTTATTGGTACTCTTACGTTTTTAGTAGATGGATTTCTCATTGTATATTTTCTGGGGAGAAAGGGTTTCTGCCGCTTTCTCTGCCCATGGGGAGCCTTTCTAAAACTTCCTAATTCTTTGGCGATGTTTAAAGTACGAAATATTGGTGGTTGCCAGAATTGTGGCAACTGTACATCCGAATGCCCAATTGGAATTGATGTAAGTTATGAAATAAATAATTACGGAAAAGTTACGAATACCAACTGCACTTCGTGCCTGGTTTGTACTGAAGGCTGCCCTTCTTCTGCCATTTCGTACAAGTGGGTAAGCCCCATGAATGAAAATTTTCAGCTGAAACATTATGGAATAAACCGAGATATGTTTAAACTAAGTAAAATAGCAGATAAGTTTCAATCGTTACATAGCCGAGATTTTCTTTTTCTGCCCCTTATACTTATCTTTGGTTTTGCTATTGACGGCCTGTATGGAATGGGGCATTTTCTATCCTTCGGTATTGCCGTTATCGCATCTGTCCAGGTTATTACGCTGAAGGAAAAAATTCAACATTCAAAGGTACGGAACCTGATGATTGGAATGATATTTATTGTTATTATCTGGCATGGGGTTATTAAGTTTTCTATATGGCAGGGGCTGGAACAGTTTGAAAAAAATAAGTATTCCTCAGCTATTTCTCATTTGGAACGGGCGGTTAAAATGTATCCCAAGTCTATTGGGCGTTTTCATTTAATTTTGGGGCAGATGTACATGGAAACTGGAGAGGTGGAAAAAGCCATGGCTCATGCCATTAGAGCCCAGAATATAAATCCAAAGCATGATGCACCAGTGGAACTGCTGAAGAAAATTAATGCCTTAGAATAAGATTAATTATCAAAATAATTTCTAAGCATAAAACTCCTCATAATAATCTAACCCTAACCTTGATGTAACAGGATGAAACCTCCGTTGTTAGTTTTATAAAACATATAATATAATATAACATGATAAGAATGCTCTATTTACTGTTTGTAATAACATTTTCTTTGTGTCAAGATGTTCCATTTATTGAATCTATTGACCCTGCATTTGGTGAGTTAGGAAGTACAATAATAATAAATGGGAGTAACTTTAGTGCTTATGATGAAGATAATACGGTGTTTTTTGGCGGGTTAGAAGCAAATATTCTAAATGCGACAGAAAATGAATTAATGGTAACGGTTCCTTATGGAGCTTACTATATACCTATATCAGTATACACAAATGGACTTTATGCAGTATCAAATCAACAATTTGATGTTATTTTTGATTCCGCAGAAGAACTGACAGTCTCTCATCTCAGCAATCAATTAGATAATCCATTTTTGGGTGCAAAATATTATGATGTCAAGATTGCGGATTTGAATGGTGATGAGATTCCAGAGATTTTAACTTCGGAAGCAGGTTCAGGTTCTAGTGCATATTTGGCAATATTTAAAACATCCTTTGATGATGGGATGATATCTATTGATGATAGATTAGAAATTAATTTTGGAACAGGTGTCTATAGCTCTCCCCATGATATTGCACTTGGCGATTTAAATGGGGATGGCCTTTTAGATGTAGTAGTCTCTGAATATGGAGATATAACTGATGACTTTGAATCTCACACCTGTATTTTTATCAATACGAGCCATCATCAAAACTTTTCATTTGATAGTCCTATAATTGTTGAAGGGGATGGCTATGAAGCTTATGCTCAGCTTCAAGATATTAATGGCGATGGCAAACTTGATATAGTAACATCACGAACTAGTTGGCATCAAATGGGTGTTTATTTAAATACAACAGAGAATGATAATGTGTCTTTTTCCAATAAAATTATTATTGAAGATGATGATGGAACATATACAGATGGGTGGTTATATGTAGACACTCGCCCAGCCTTTGCAGATTTGAATGGGGATGGAATGATTGATATGGTTACAACTGCGTATAGTACTGATAGAAGAGATGTTTATATATACTCCAATATTAGTACGGAAGAAAATATTGATTTCAATCTAGAACTTATAGTACAATCTGGAGGAGAACACGCAGATTGGCCTACAGACTATGATTGGAGTGCATACTCCCCAGCATTAGCTGATATTGATGGAGATGGAAGACTAGATATTATCGTAGCAAATGGTACTTGTATTGGATGTTCACCTAGTGGGATATCTATACTTAGGAATACAAGTACAGAATCTGAATTACTGTTTGAATATGAGTATAGTGACTTTTATCAATATCAATCTAATTCAGTTCCTGTTGGAATAGGTATCTCTGACTTAAATGGCGATGGAAAACCAGATTTACTGACTAATGATTGGATGGGTGGTATATCAATAATGGTAAATTCAAGTACTGAAGGGAACATAGCACTTGAAGAGCAAATGATATTAGGTATAGGGAGCTTTCCACTATCTGTTGCTACTGCAGATTTAAACATGGATTCCACTCCAGAGATTGTAGTTTCAAATTGGGACGTTGAAGGTTTGAGAATAATTCATAATTTCTTACCTGTGGGTGAAAGTGAAATACAGGGAGATTTAAATGGAGATGGCATGATTGACATTTTAGACCTTATTGTTCTTGTGAATATGATACTATATGGAGAATACAGTATTGTGGCTGACTTAAATGAAGATGGTGTAGTGAATATATTAGATATAATAATATATAAAAATATCATACTTGGAAACTAACCCTGCCTCTTTACGCCAATTCTTTTTCACCTTCGTTTCCCAGACCAAAATTATATAGACAAATCCTTTTTTCGTTCCCTAATTTTCTCATTAATTTATATCTCTATGGATAAGCGAATCCTTGAACTTAGACAACAAATAGACTCATTAGATGAGGAGATAATCCTCCTTCTGAAAAAGCGTATGGGAATATCTAAAGAAGTAGGTGAACTCAAAGAGGAGTTGCAAATCCCAGTAGAAGATAAGGGTCGAGAACAGGAAATTATTGACCGTCTTACAAAGCAGGCAGGCAGAAATTTATCTGAAGAACAACTCATCCGAATTTTCACCGCTGTTTTCAAATCATCCAAACAGGTTCAAAAGTGAGTCTTTCCACCATGCTGACAATTGAAAGTGGTTATGGTAGGCATTTTAGATTTTCATTCTCCTTCTTATTGTAGAAGTAGCTGGTGAAATTTTTACAGGGAGAAATATTTGGAATTAAACATACCAGAATTCAGGTAGAACCTCAGGGATCTTTTACTTAATATTTATGGATTTATTAGAATTTAAAAAATTAGCAGAAACGTATAAGACGATTCCGGTTTATAAGAAGATACTGGCCGATTTACTTACCCCTATTTCTGCTTATATGAGACTGGAAAAAAATGCAGAATATGCGTTTATTCTGGAATCTGTTGAGAAGGGTGAGCAATATGGTAGATATTCATTTATTGGTAGAAATCCTGAAATGGTTTTATCATCAGAAAATGGTAACGCTCAATTGAAAAAGAATGGAAAATGGGAAGACATATCGTCAGAGTATTTATCAGTTTTAAGACAAATACAGTCTAAGTATCAGGCTCCCAAGCTACAGGGAATACCCCATTTTACAGGTGGACTCGTTGGTTATTTGGGATATGAAAGTATTGTATGGGTAGAGGATATTCCCGTTCATGAAAAGGATGAATTTCAATGCCCAGATTCTATTTTTATGCTGTATAATGATATGATTGCCTTTGATCATCTGCAAAATCAGATTATTTTATTTAGTAATGTGCAAATTGATGAGGGGCTGGATTTAGAGGATGTCTTTGAAAAGGCCCATGAACAGATAGACAAAATGGGTGAAGACCTCCATACAGATATTGATTATCAGTCACCTATACAGTTGGAGCAATCTGAACTACATTCTAACTTCAGTCAAAGTGAATTTGAAACTGCAGTAAATGTAGCAAAGGAGCATATTAAGGCAGGAGATGTTTTCCAATTGGTGCTAAGTCAACGGTTTCACCGCAATACATCTGCTGATCCGCTCACTATTTATCGTGCATTAAGGTCAATTAATCCTTCTCCTTATATGTTTCATTTAAAATTAAGTGAGTTTGATATTATTGGCGCATCTCCAGAATTATTGGTAAAAGTAGAAGAAAACGAAATTGAAATTCGCCCCATTGCAGGTACTTATGAGCGGGGGATGAATGCACAGGAAGACACCCAATTAGCCGATAAATTGTTGAAGGATGATAAAGAGCGGGCAGAGCATTTAATGTTGGTTGACCTGGGCAGAAATGATGTGGGGAGGGCATCGGAATTTGATTCGGTTCAAGTAAAAGAATTTATGGTGGTGGAGTATTATTCTCATGTTATGCATATTGTTTCCGATGTGCGCGGCACTTTGCATAAAGATAAAGATGTTTTTGATGCACTGTATTGCGGATTTCCTGCAGGTACTTTAACAGGCGCTCCAAAAATTAGAGCAATGGAAATTATAAATAAATTAGAACCAAACCGCAGAGGAGTCTATGCAGGAGCAATTGGTTTTTTTGATTTTACCGGTGAAATGAATACCTGTATTGCTATTCGGACAATGGTTATGAAAAATGGAACCGTTTACTTTCAATCTGGTGCTGGGATTGTCTATGATTCAGATCCAACTATGGAATATGATGAAACAGTAAGTAAAGCCAAAGCTATAAATTCCGCCATTGACTTGGCTGAAAAGGGGCTGGTTGAATGAATAATAAAAAGTTAACATGGAATAATTATTTCAGCCCATCAAAGGATTTCATATCATTTAGAATAACAAGTAAAATAAACTTGCAAACATCAAAGGGTAATCAGCTGAAATGATTCTGATTATTGATAATTACGATTCCTTTACCTATAATCTGGTTCAGTATATTGGATCCTTGAACCCCCAATTAGAAGTTCATAGAAACGATAAAATATCCATTGACAATATTAAAAAAATGAATCCAGATAGAATTGTGATTTCTCCAGGTCCAGGAAAGCCGGAAGATAGTGGCCTGTCTATTGATGTAGTGAAAGAATTTGGCTGTAAGATGCCAATTTTCGGCATATGCTTGGGCCATCAAGCAATCACGGTGGCCTACGGCGGGGTAGTAGACAGGGCACCTGAAATCGTTCATGGAAAAACCTCCTGCATAACGCAAACAGGGTCAGCCATTTTTAAGAATATTCCAGAGAAATTTGAGGCAACCCGTTACCATTCGTTAGTAGCAATTGAAGAGGCTTTCCCGGAGGATTTAAAGGTAACTGCTAAAACAGAAAATGGACTCATTATGGCTTTAGAGCATAGAACGTATCCAACTTTTGGGGTACAGTTTCATCCTGAATCAATAGTGACAGAATATGGTATGGATATGGTAAAAAATTTTTTAGAGGTATAAAATGAAAATTATTTTAGAAAAATTGTTAAATAACATCAGTTTGAACCAGAAAGAATCTAGGGATGTTATGTTTAAGATTATGTCTGGGGAGTTTGATGATGCTCAAATTGCAGGTTTTCTCATGGCTCTTCGGGCAAAAGGGGAAAAGTCTGAGGAAATTGCTGGGTTTGCCCAAGCTATGCGAGATAAAATGACTCACATTGAATCTGTGGATGATGCCATAGACATGTGTGGTACTGGCGGTGATGCATCAGGCACCTTTAATATTTCTACTGCGGCTACATTTGTGGTGGCTGGAGCAGGAGTCCCTGTAGCCAAACATGGTAACCGCTCCATGACTTCAAAATCAGGGTCGGCTGATGTGTTGACAGCTTTGGGCGTAGATATTACTCTGCCTCCTGAAAAAGTTTCCCAATGCATTCAGGACATTGGAATCGGGTTCATGTTTGCACCCTCACTGCATCCGGCAATGAAATACGCTATGGGAGCTAGAAAAGCATTGGGAACCAGGACAGTATTCAATATACTGGGACCTCTCTGTAACCCCGCTGGTGTAGAGCGTCAGCTCATGGGAATTTTTGAAGGGAGTCTTACTGATAAGGTAGCCAAGGTACTTCAAAAGTTAGGCTCTAAACATGCTATGGTGGTTCATGGCTATGAAGGGCTAGACGAAATATCTACCACATCATCCACAAAAATTAGTCATTTAAAAGAGGATAACAGCATTGAATCAACAGCAATCTCTCCTTCAGATTTTGGGTTTGAAAAAGCATCGCTTGAGGATTTGAAGGGTGGAGAGCCGGAAGAAAATGCTGTCATCATAAAAAATATATTGGGAAATTCCGATAAGGGGAAAAAAGCAGACATTGTTATTCTCAATGCTGGTGCGGGAATATTTGTAGGCGGTAAATCTAAAAATTTGAAAGATGGTGTGCAGTTAGCAAGGGAGTCCGTTGAGTCTGGAGCCGCTCTTGAAAAGCTTAATCAGCTTGCGGCAGTAAAATGAACATACTAGAAAAAATTATTCAGCATAAGCAGGAGGAAGTTAAAGAGAAATCCCGTTTGACTCCTCTTGAGAGAATTCAAAAATCGCAGAGGTTATTTGCCATTCGAGACTTTAATTCGGCGTTATGTCAAAATAAAATGCAGATTATTGCAGAAATAAAAAAACAATCCCCATCAGAAGGTGAAATAATGCCAGAGGCCAACCCTGCAGAGATTGCTGTTGAATATGAACGTAATGGGGCATCTGCCATATCGATATTAACTGATAGTCATTATTTTGGGGGTCAGTTAGAATATATTCAGCAGGTAAAAAACGTAGTAGATATTCCTGTTTTAAGAAAAGATTTCATCATTTCTGAATATCAAATTTGGGAATCCTTTCAGTTGGGAGCAGATGCCATTTTGTTAATAGCAGATGCTATTGATAAAGAATTGCTCATATCACTAAACCAGCTAGCCTTGGAATTAGGGTTGCATGTATTAATTGAAACCCATAATAGTTCGCATTTAAGTTGGATTAATGATTTAAATCCTCAAATAGTAGGTATAAATTGCCGAGATTTACAAAATATGAAAACAGATTTAACGTGGCTGAAAATTGTGGCAGAGGAGCTACCTATTGATTGTATAAAAGTAGCCGAAAGCGGAATACGTACAAATGATGATCTATCAAAGATTGATCAGTATGGTTATGATGCTGCTTTAGTAGGAACCAGCCTTATGAAAACTGGAGAGCCGGGTAATGCATTGGCAACATTATTAAATAGAGTGCCCGTTTGATTAGCGTAAAAATTTGCGGGATAACTTCATTCAACGATGCTATAATGGCTGCAAATTATGGAGCCTCTGCATTGGGATTTATTTTTTATGAAAAGAGTCCTCGGTACATTAATCCGGAAATATTAAAAATGTGGATTTCAAATGTACCAAGTTCTGTAAAAAAAGTGGGCGTATTTGTGAATAAAGATGTTGATAAGGTGAACAAAATAGCAGAAGAACTTAACTTGGAAATGGTGCAGCTCCACGGTGATGAATCGCCGGGGTATTGTAGTCAAATGATAAGGCCAGTCATAAAGGTTTTTAGAGTAAATAATAAGTTTGATTCAATTATGTTAAAAAATTATCAGGTAGCTACTTTTTTGTTTGATACCTATAATAAGGAAAATCACGGTGGTACTGGGGAGTCTTTTGATTGGCAGTCTATTTTACAATTAAACACAGAAACTCCTGTAATTTTATCAGGTGGTTTAAATGCTGATAATGTTTTAGAGGGAATTGGGGTTGTAAAACCCTCTGCTGTAGATGTGAATAGTGGGGTAGAAGTAGCACCTGGAAAAAAGGATGAGGGGAAAATAAAAAATCTTTTTACAATATTGAAAAATACTAAAGGAAATATTGAAATATTCTAAGCTTGATAAATTTATGATGATTAATAATGGTTTATAAACAGCCAGACAATAGTGGACATTTTGATAAATTCGGTGGGAAGTATGTTCCGGAGACTTTAATTCCTGCAATAAATGAATTGGAATCTCTTTATAAGGAGGCACTAAATGATGATGTATTTCAAACAGAATTGTCTCAGTTGCGTACTGATTATTCAGGGCGCCCAACCCCCTTGTATTATGCCAATCGAATTTCTGATGAACTAGGGTTCAATGTTTTTCTGAAACGGGAAGATTTAAATCATACAGGTGCCCATAAAATAAACAATGCATTAGGTCAAATATTACTAGCAAAGCGAATGGGTAAAACCCGCATAATTGCTGAAACTGGTGCAGGAATGCACGGAGTAGCTACTGCAACTGTGGCTGCCCAATTTGGATTAAAATGTATCATCTATATGGGTAAAGAAGATATTCGTCGTCAGAAACTTAATGTATTTAAAATGAATTTATTAGGAGCAGAAGTTCGTCCCGTTTCTTCCGGCAGCAAGACTTTAAAAGATGCCACCAATGAAGCTATTCGGGATTGGGTCACCAATGTGGAAAACACATATTATTTAATAGGCTCTGTAGTTGGTCCTCATCCTTATCCTTCCATGGTGCGAGATTTTCAGTCTGTTATAGGGGAAGAAACCAAAAAACAGTTTGCCGAGAGCCAGCAGCAAGTAGCTAATAGTCAAGAGCTCCCAGATGTGCTTATAGCCTGCGTAGGTGGCGGTTCCAATGCAATGGGCATATTTTATCCCTTTTTAAATGATACTGTACGTTTAGTGGGTGTAGAAGCTGCCGGGCATGGTGTAGATACGGATGCTCATGCCGCAACCATGACCAAGGGCGAATTTGGTGTGCTTCACGGGTCGGCCAGTTATTTATTGCAAACAGGTGATGGCCAGGTAAAATTGCCACATTCGATTTCTGCAGGATTAGATTATCCCGGTGTTGGTCCTGAGCATAGCTATTTAAAATCGTCAGAGCGAGTGGAATATGTATCTGCAACTGATGATGAGGCTATAGAGGCGTTCCAATGGCTATCTGAGAAAGAAGGAATACTTCCTGCCCTGGAATCATCCCATGCATTATCATTATTAAAACAAAGGGATAATAATATTCAAAAAGATGAAAATGTAATCATTTGTCTATCGGGACGAGGTGATAAAGATGTGCATACTGTGGCAGAATATTTGGGAAAGAAATTTTGAGTATAAGATATAACCACAAAAATCGCTTGCATACGGAGATATTTAAAGAGATTCTCTGTTATTGATATGCCCTTTGTATTAAAATAAAAAAATGAATAGAATTCAGAAAATATTTCAGGATAGAACTGAAAAAGTGATTCCATTTCTTACTGCAGGCTACCCCTCGAAAAAGGATACAGTGCAGATGATTTTAGCTTCTGAGAAGTCAGGTGCTGCCATGGTGGAATTAGGGATGCCATTTTCTGATCCATTAGCCGATGGACCCATTATTCAAGCTGCCAGTCAAAAAGCAATTGAAAATGGAGTGAATATCGGTTGGATTTTGGAGCTGGTTACAGAAATTCGCAGAGAATCAGAAATTCCTCTGGCGCTTATGGGATATATTAATCCCATAATAAATTATGGAATAGAAAAGTTTATTCATGACTGCAAACTGGCCGGGGTAGATGGTTTAATTATTCCTGATCTTCCTCCGGAAGAGGCAGATGAATTATTACAAGTAGCGAATGATGCGGGAATTTGTATCATTCTCTTGGTGGCTCCCAATACTGGAAATGAGAGAATTAGGGAAATTTCTAATTTGGCGGGGTCTTTGATTTATTGTGTGGCTATTTTAGGAATAACTGGAGAAACCGGGGCAAATAGAGGTGAATTACGACAATATTTGAAGCGGGTGGAAGAAAATAGTGAATGTCCTTTTGTGGTGGGTTTTGGAGTTAAAGAGAGAGCAGATGTAGTTGAAATAAACCGCATGGCGCATGGCGCTGTAGTTGGCTCTGCAATTATTGAGCAATTGCAGAATTCTAGTGAACCCGTTAATGTCATAAATGATTATATAAGAAAATTAACCAAAGGTACTGAATGAAAATAGGAATACAGGGTGGTAAGGGAAGTTTCAGCGAAGAAGCTGCCAAAACATTTGCCAAAAACCATGGAGTTAAAGATTATGAAATAGTATATTTGATTTCATCAATGGCTGTTTTAGAAGGTATTGAATCAGGGTCCGTTAAATTTGGAATTTTCGCTATGGAAAATGCACAGGGAGGAGTCGTCATTGAATCCGTGGAAGCTTTGGCGGAGCATCGCTGTAAAATTATAGAAATGTTTCATATATTGGTAAATCAAAACCTATTGGCATTACCTGGAATTCATGTGGGAGATATTACGGAAATACATTCTCACCAACAGGCATTGAGGCAATGTAAAGATTATTTATCAGAACATTTTTGGACACGTCCCCTCATTGAGGCAGATGATACTGCTGAGGCTGCCCGGCGTCTCAGTGAAGGGAAATTACCAAAAACAGCAGGTGTGGTGGGGAGTGATTATTGTGCAGAGCTTTATAATCTTAGTATTGTTCATGAGGCAATTCACGATTTGAAGAATAATCTCACCTTATTTTTAGGGGTAGAAAAAATGGGGAATGAGAGATGAAAAAAGTAGGCATTATTGGGTATGGTCGATTTGGTAAAGTGCTGGCAGACCTTCTTATAAATCAATATGAGGTAAAAGTATATGATCCCCAGAATAAAGGAGGAGAATTGGCTGCCCAGTTGGATGTTGTATTAGAGTCTGTTTTAGTTTTCGTTGCAGTGCCTATCCGTGCATTTGAATCCGTAATAGGAGAAATAGCAGAATATAGATTGTATAATACAACTATAGTGGACGTATGTTCTGTTAAAGTGTATCCTGTTGAAATTATGGAAAAAACGTTGCCAGAACATGTGGGGATTATTGCTTGTCACCCCCATTTTGGGCCAGATTCTTACTCACCTTTCAAAGAATTAAAGACTACTCTGTATCCGGTGCGTGATACTTATAGTAGATATAATGAATTAAAAGAGTTTTTTGAAAACCAGTCAATTCGAACTATCCAATTATCTCCTGATGAGCATGATAAAATGGCGGCTTCAAGTCAGGGAATTACCCATTTTATTGGTAGGGTGCTCAGTGAGGCTGGGGTGGTATCCACCCCAATTAATACTTTAGGATTTAATGATTTATTAGCTGTCATTGAGCAAACTTGTAATGACAGTTGGGATTTATTTAGGGATCTCCAAAAGTACAATCCATATACCAATGAAATGATAGATAATCTTATAGGTGAAATTAGTAAGTTACATAAGCAAGTCAAAGAAAATGAAAATTAGTGGAAATATCAATTTGCCAGGTGATAAGTCAATATCTCATCGGGCACTTATGTTTGCATCCTTGACTGATGGAGAGTGTATTATTAACAATATATCCACAGGCGAAGATGTAGAAACTACACGAAAATGTCTTCTGCAATGTGGTATTTTGAGCCAAAAACTTGGCAATAAAGTTCAAATTACTGGAGGCGCATTGTCAACCCCTAAACTACCATTAGATTGTGGGAATTCTGGAACCAGTATTCGGTTATTAGCTGGATTACTTTCCGGAAAAGGTATTGCCGCAGAATTTATTGGTGATACATCCCTTTCTAAGCGTCCAATGAATAGAATTATAGAGCCTTTGAATGGAATGGGAGTAGAGATTAGATCAAATAATGGATACCTTCCTTTGACAATTAAGCCCAATATAATGAAGGGGTTTTCTTTTTCACCTTCTATTGCATCGGCACAGGTAAAATCATGTATAATGTTGGCAGGATTAGGTGGTGAAGGTGAAACGATAATTAATGAGAAAATAAAAACACGAGATCATTCTGAAATAATATTAAAAGAATTGGGAGCACCTGTTTCATCAAATGGTGCAATAAGAGTAAAAAATTTAGAAAAGCCCTTACAACCATTTAATATGACAGTACCTGGAGATCCTTCCTCGGCAGCATTTTTCGCGGCAGCAGCAGCTATAGTTCCAAATTCTTCAATTACAATTACCAACGTACTGGCAAATCCAACCAGAGTTGGTTTTTTTGAAATACTTGAAAAAATGGGTGGAGGCGTAGAATGGAAAAATATACATAAGGAATGTGGTGAATTGGTGGGAGATGTACATGTGTACTTTGCACCTTTGAATGGTATTGATATTACAGTAGAAATGGTACCATCTGTTATTGATGAACTCCCAATTATTGCCATATTAGCTACTCAGGCAGATGGCCCCACTTCGGTTTCAGGTGCAGAAGAATTGCGAGTAAAAGAATGTGACAGAATAAAAGCAGTTTGTGAAAATCTATTGGCAATGGGGGGTGCAATCATTGAAAAGAAAGACGGTTTTATTATAAATCAGTCTAATAGATTACATGGTACAAATATAATAACATACGGTGATCATAGAATTGCCATGTCATTTACTATTGCAGGATTGCTTACAGAAGGGAGAAATAAATTAGATGATGAGGCTTGCATTAATATTTCTTTCCCAGAATTTCATAAAGTATTGACAGAAGTTATGGGATGAAACAATTTGCGGTTATAGGTAATCCCATTGGACATAGTCTAAGTCCCCATCTTCATAATTTTGTTTATAATTCGCTTGGTATAGAAGCTGTTTATGAGAGAAAACGAGTATTAAAAAGTGAATTGCCTCAAATAATAAGCCTTATCAAAAAAGGAGACCTTGCTGGTATAAACGTAACCATTCCCCATAAGGAAAATATTATGGAGTTTTTGGATGATATAAATCCCAGAGCAAAATCAATTGGGGCAGTGAATATTATCATGAATAATGGAAATAAATTAATTGGCAATAATACGGATTGGTTTGGCTTCTTAATGGCACTTAAAAAAAATAGAATTGATCCTGCAAATAAGGAAGTGATTGTTTTGGGTGCAGGAGGGACAGCAAAAGCTGTTTTATTTGCCTTGAAACAAGCGGGAGTAAATAAAATTGTACTGCTAAATAGAACCCTGCAAAAGGCCAAGAAATTAAAGGAAGATATTGTATTCCCCTATCCGTTAACACATCTAGAAAAAATGATAAAGAACGATTCCATCATAATCAATACTACCCCAATTGGGATGCAATCTGCACAATCACCCATTGATCTGGGATTAATACATAAAAGTCAGACTCTAATAGATGTTATTTATACTCCATTTGAAACGAATTTTTTAAAATTAGGTAAAAAAATTGGAGCAAAAACACTCAATGGTTTAGATATGTTTATTTATCAAGGATTAACTTCAATTGATTTGTGGTTTGGGAAAGATATTTCAAATCAGGTAAATTTCACACAATTAAAAACTTATTTAGAGAGCAAGTTATGTTAGCAAAAATAAAATACCTTACAGCCGGTGAATCTCACGGAAAGGGTTTATTGGGAATAATCGAGGGGTTACCTGCCGGATTAGATATCTCTGAAGAGGATATCTCGCAGCAGTTATTCCGACGCCAACAGGGACATGGGCGGGGTGGAAGGATGAAAATTGAAACTGACCATGCGGAAATTTATTCCGGTGTGCGTCATGGAAAGTCTATAGGCAGTCCAATAGGATTGGTACTACTTAATAAAGACTTTGAGAACTGGACACATAAAATGTCTACTACTCCAGTTAGTGAAGACGTGAAAAAAGTAACTCTGCCTAGGCCAGGTCATGCAGATTTGGCTGGTGTACAAAAATTTGATTTTGATGATATTCGAAATGTGTTGGAACGATCTTCTGCTCGGGAAACTGCTATGCGGGTGGCACTGGGAACGATTTGCAGGAAGTTACTAAAAGATACTGGAATTGAAGTAGGCAGCCGGGTGAGCCAGATCTACAATGTGAAAGATGAAACGCCTATTCCGGAAGGTGTTTCTCCGGAAGCTTTAAATGATATGGTGGATAAATCATCCGTCCGCTGTCTTGATAAAAACACAGAGACTGCAATGATGGCAGCCATTGATAAAGCCAAGGCAGAGGGTGATTCGGTGGGAGGCGTATTTGAAGTCGTTGCCAGCGGTCTGCCTTACGGATTAGGTTCCCATACCCAGTGGGATCAAAAACTCCATGCCCGGATCGCAGAATCCATCATGTCTGTGAATGCATTTAAGGGGATTGAAATTGGTATGGGTTTTGAACAGGCAGGGAAGTTAGGCAGTGAAGTTCATGATGAAATCGGTTGGGATGGCGAAAAATATATCCGTCATTCCAATAATGCTGGTGGAATTGAAGGGGGCATGAGCAATGCTCAGCCCATTGTAATTAGGGCGGTGATGAAACCCATACCCACGCTCATCAAACCTCTGCGCTCTGTAGATATACAAACTAGAGAAGATAAGCTAGCTCATAAGGAGCGAACGGACTCCTGTGCTGTTCCTGCTGCTTCCATTATAGCGGAGTCCATGCTCTGTTTTGTGTTGGCAGATGCCCTCCTTGAAAAGTTTGGCGGTGATACCATGGAACAATTGAAAGCACATATTAAAGTTTCAGGTAAATACTAATGAAAAATTATATAATGGATTAGCTATTGATTTTGGATTTCAAGTTATAGATGTTGACTAGTAATTCAACAGAAAATCTCTTCCTAATTGGAATGATGGGCAGTTGGAAGTCTACTGTGGGTCGTAAGCTGGCAGAGGCTCTCAAACTAGAATTTATTGATACAGATGATGCCATTGAAGAAATGACTGAAATGAAGGTGGCTGATATTTTCAGGGAATTCGGTGAAGAGAAATTTCGAGAAATGGAAACGGCTTTTTTTGTGGAGAAAGCAAAGCAAAAGGGACAGTTATTCTCAACAGGAGGTGGAATTATTTTGAGTGCTGAAAGTAGAAAAGTACTACAGAAAAATGGTATTACCTTTCTTTTGGATGCAACTCCTCAGACTCTAGCCAAGCGAATTCATAACACTACTAAACGACCACTTCTGATAGATTCTGATAACTTGGAACAACGGCTGCAGAAAATATGGAATGATCGCCATCAACTTTATATAGACTGTGCAGGTCATGTTATTAATACAGATGGTCTGGAACCACCTCAGGTTTTAGCAGAAATATTAAATATTCTGGAAGTATCTAATGCAGACCATTAGTGTGCCTCTTCAAAATCGATCTTATCCCATCTGGATAGAAAAGGGGCTTTTGACAAATTTACCCGAATTGTTAAAGCCCATGAATCAAGGACAGAAATGGGTAATATTTTCTCAGAATGAAATAATTAGTTTATATGGCAATTCACTGTGCAGGGGATTAAAATCTGCAGGATTCCAAGTTGAATTAGTTGTACTGCCCGATGGTGAGAAGGCAAAATCTCTTAATGAATTAGAGGGAATATTTTCCAAGTTAGTTGGTATGGGTTGTGACAGATCATCTACATTCTTGGCATTGGGCGGTGGTGTTGTGGGAGATGCCACGGGTTTCATTGCTGGAACCTTTATGCGGGGAGTAGACTATATTCAAATTCCTACAACCTTATTGGCAATGGTAGATTCCTCAATAGGTGGGAAAACCGGTGTGAATTTGACCAATGGTAAAAATCTGGTGGGAGCCATCTGGCAGCCAAAAGCTGTTGTGATAGATATTGAACTATTAAAATCGTTGCCTGAGCGGGAAATCACATCAGCTATGGGGGAAGTTATAAAATATGGTGCTATTTTAGACCGTAATCTCTTTGAGGTGGTTACAGAGAAATTAAATGATATTCTAAATTTGTCAACACCTGAATTGTTAACAGAAATTATTGGTAGATGTGCTAAATTAAAAGCTGATGTGGTGGTAGAAGATGAGCGTGAGGGTGGAAAACGGCGAATTCTGAATTTTGGACATACCATAGGTCATGCCCTTGAGACCCATTTTGGGTTTGATATTCTCCGCCATGGAGAAGCAGTAGCATATGGGATGCTGGCGGCAGGAAAGCTTTCAAATGAAGATAGAAGATTAGAGATTAAAGATTTTGAGTTGTTACAAACTACCATTAAAAAATTACCATTGCCCAAACTACCTGAATTTGATGCTGAAAATATTCTGAAAATAATGCAGAGGGATAAAAAAGTAAAGGACAGAAAAATAAATTTTGTATTATTGGAAGCAATTGGAAAAACGATTATTGTGAATAGTATTAAAGAGGAATCTATTATTAAAGCAATGGAGAGTTTATGAATATATTGGTAATAAATGGACCAAGCCTGAATTTGTTGGGCACTCGAGAACCAGAAATATATGGTACCGATACTCTAGAGGAGCTGATGATGTGGTTGGAAACCAGTCCTTCAGGAGCAGACCATTCCTTTAAGTTTTTTCAGTCTAACCATGAGGGAGAGATTATTGACACTCTCCATGATGAGCGGCATTGGGCACAGGGAGTATTAATAAACCCTGCTGCATTTACCCATTATTCCTATGCAATCCGAGATGCTATCTCGGCTGTGGAAATACCTACGGTGGAAGTGCATTTAAGTGATTTGAATAAACGAGAAGAATTTAGACAAATTTCTGTAATTTCATCTGTCTGTGTAGATCAGGTTTCTGGATTGGGTAAGGACAGTTATTTAAAAGGATTAAATATTCTGCTTAAACTTATTGGTTAGCCTCCTCTCAATTATCTTTATTTTTGAAGATAAATCTTCTATAAAATGCTTACAATAGCTGAAAAAATTACTATCAAGGCGGACGTGAATAAAATCTGGGTTTTTCTTACAGATTTTTCCCTCAGCCTAAATTTCAACCGATTTCATACCAAATTGGAACTTCCTGCTCAATATTCAATTGGAAAAATGAAAAAATTTAAAATTACTCATAATTTTGGTTTTGGGAATTATGATATGGTTGTAGAAATTACCGATTGTATTCCACCAAATAAAATATGTTTATGGGAATATTGTATGGATGATAAGCAAAAAGGTTTCCCTCATAAAGTTGAATTTCGAATTGAACCTAAAGGGGAAAATTGTATATTAAACTATAAAGTTTCAGGAACTTATGGAGGAAAAGTGCAGGATATGTCTTTCAAGCCGATACTGAAAGGTGTAATAATTGAAGAATTATTAAAAATTAAAAATGCTATCGAATCCTCAGAGAAAGTACCCAAACCATTGACATCTGAAACTGTTAAACCAATTTAAGCTGTTGGGTTGATTGTACATTCAATAAGTTGTAAATTTAGGCTCTCGAAAACAACCAACATTAAAAGAAAATATTAAATGGAAACCAATTTAAAAGAAATAAATAGTTATACCCGACAGTTAGATATTACAATTGCGTGGGAATTAATTCAGGATGAATATGAAAAGGAGTTCTCCCGTGCACGATCAAGTTACAGTATGAAGGGCTTCCGCAAAGGGAAAGTACCTGAAAATATTGTAAAGAAAAACTTAGGACCATCAATAGAAGCACATTTCGCAGAAGATTCAATAAATACTTATTACCGTAAGGCTTTAGATGAATTAGAGTTAGCTCCAATTAATCAAGCATCAATTGATAATTTAGAATTTAGTGAAGGGTTAGCCCTTTCTTTTTCTGCACGATTTGAAGTTAACCCTAAAATAGAGTTGCCCAAATATAAAAAGAAATATAAAGTAAAAGCTGTCCGATATATTTCTGCGAATGAAGATATTGAACAGGCGTTAACCCATTATCAGGAGCAACATGCATCGATAAAGACTATTGAAACTGGAGCAGAAACGGGTCATTTTATCCGGGGAGATTTCAATGTATTAGACGAAAGTGGGTTACCAATTATTGGAAGTAAAATGGAAAATCAATATATCCGATTGGGGTTTGGTCTATTTAAAGATGATGCAGAAAAAGCATTTATTGGTGCTAAAGAAGGTGATGAAGTGGATGTATCCATTCAGAATAAGGAAAATACTGTAAAATATCGAGTTAATATAAATCGCATAGAAGAACAAATATTACCTGAAATTGATGATGCATTAGCAAAAATAATAAATGAAAAAACTAATTCTTTAAGTGAATTGAAAAACATTATTAATGAGGAGATACAAACTTCATTAGATAAAGATCATAATGAATTGATTCGAAAGGAGATTATTGATTTTTTCGTCAACAATTCTAAATTAGATGCTCCAGAGTCAATGGTATCTCTATACTTAGAACAAATAAAAGAAGATTTAGAAAAAAGAAAACAGCCAATTGATGACACTCAATTTAAGGAAAACTATCAATCCCATGCTGAATGGAATATCAAGTGGTATCTTATAAAAGATAAAATTATTGAAGCTGAAAATATCGATATTTCTGATGAGGAATTACAGGCTAAAATTGAAGAAACAATTTCACAAAATCAAGAAAATGAAAAACAGATAAAAGATTTTTATAAACAATCTAAAAATAAACAGAAACTTTATTCTGAAATGTTGAATGATAGACTTTTTGAAAGACTTACTGAATTTGCGAAAGTAAAAGTGGTGGAGGAATCCACCAATGAATTACGGAAAAAACAAGCAGCCTAAAAATGGAGAACAAAAATAGAATGTTAGTACCAATGGTGGTAGAACAGTCCCCTCAAGGGGAGCGTGCATATGATATTTATTCACGATTATTAAAAGAAAGAATAATTTTTCTTGGGACTCAAGTGGATGACCATATCTCCAGTCTAATTATTGCACAGCTTCTCTTTCTTGAAGCCGATGATCCTGAAAAAGATATTTTTATGTATATTAATAGTCCTGGTGGTGTAATTACCTCTGGTTTTGGAATATTAGATACAATGAATTATATAAAACCAGATATTGCTACAATTTGTATGGGACAGGCTGCAAGCATGGCAGCGGTGCTTTTATGTGCTGGTACAAAAGGGAAACGCTCAGCTTTAGAAAACTCAAGAGTAATGATTCATCAACCATTAGGGGGGTTTCAAGGACAAGCATCCGACATAGAAATACATACCAAGGAAATTCTGTATCTTCGTGATAAATTGAATAAAATATTAAGTGTTAATACAGGGCAATCTGTCAAGACTATTGAAAAAGATACCAACAGAGATAATTTCATGTCAGCTGAAACAGCTCTTAAATATGGTTTAATTGACCAAATAGTTAAAACGCGCTAATGAGGGGAAAAAATATTACTGAACAGGTTTTAGACTGCTCATTTTGTGGCACATCTGAAGGAGATGTAGATTTTTTAGTTGAAGGTGAGGGAGTATATATTTGCGATGTTTGTGTAAACAAAGCAAATGATATAGTGAAAGAAAATCTTCAAAATAATTTTTATGATCTAACTTTCAACCTTCATACTCCTAAAGATATAAAATTGATGCTTGATCAGTATATTATTGGTCAAGATATTGCAAAACAGACGGTTGCTGTTTCAGTTTATAATCATTACAAACGAATTAATTCTAAGCATAGTAAGTCAGATGTAGAGATAGAGAAAAGTAATATTCTTCTCGTTGGTCCTACTGGTACTGGTAAAACATTAATTGCAAAAACATTGGCAAAATTACTAAATGTTCCCTTTGCAATAGCCGATGCCACCGTTTTAACTGAAGCGGGTTATGTGGGTGAAGATGTAGAAAACATTTTAGTCCGATTATTTCAATCCGCAAATTTTGATGTTACCCGAGCTGAAATGGGAATTATTTACATTGATGAAATTGATAAGATTTCCAGAAAATCGGGCAATCCATCTATTACAAGAGATGTATCAGGAGAAGGAGTACAACAGGCACTTTTAAAAATGTTGGAAGGGACGAAAGCTAATATCCCTCCCAAAGGCGGTAGAAAACATCCCGAGCAACCATTGGTTACCATCGATACTGCCAATATATTATTTATATGTGGAGGTGCATTTCAAGGATTGGAGGAAATTATTGAAAAGCGTGTATCAGGTGGGGGGATAGGTTTTGTTAGAGAAATTAAAAAGAAAGTTGAGGATAGTCATCTTTTTGCAATGACTCAGCCTGAAGATTTACTTAAATATGGATTTATTCCTGAATTAATTGGCAGACTGCCAGTTATATCACCACTAGAAGAACTATCAGATGAAGCGTTACTTTCTATTTTATCGAATCCGAAAAATGCACTTGTAAAACAATATCAAAAATTATTTGAGATGGAGGATGTGCATTTAGAATTTACTCCTCAAGCATTGAAGGAGGTGGTAAAAGTAGCAAAAGCACGGAAAACTGGTGCACGAGCTCTTCGATCAATATTAGAAAATACCATGTTGGATATTATGTTTGAAGTCCCGTCTTTAGAAAATATTGACACCTGTATAATTACCGATGAAGTTATTAGCAAAAAAGGAAAACCCATCTATAAACTGCTGCGAAAATCAGCTTAACTCCTTTTCTCAACGATTTTTTCACCACGTAAAATTGTTGGTTCCGTCACAAGATTGTACAACATTTTACATTAAATTCCTTCAGGATTCGTATGCAAAACGAAATTAATGAATATGAAGAATGTAAATAAAATCACTAAATACTTTATTACACTGTTTTGGCTTGGGCTTAGTTGTTCAATACTCAAGGCAGAGCCACTCTGTGGTGATGATGTATGTAATGGTGATGAATACAACACATGCCCAGAAGATTGCAAAATCGTGATTACGGAGATATTTATTAAACAAGCTGATGGCACCAATACTCCGCAATATATAGAATTATATAATAATAGTGATTCACCAATTGATTTAGAGAATTGGTCAATTATAGCACTTGATGATGGCGATACCATAGATCACTATCCAGTATTTAATAGTAATTCTCTTAGTTTCACTGGTATTAATCCTGACAACCCTGAAATTCAAATTGATGCTTTTGGCTATTTTTTAATTTGCCCCGGCTTTACATCGGGTTTCGAGTTTAATAATGGACAAAGAAGTGATATTGATGCTTATTGGTGGTATTTGCCTTTAGATGGAATAGGATCTATTGTTTTAAAAAATGACACCAATAATACCACTGATTCGGTTGGCTATAATATTGATGACTATTGGACCGATAGTGAAGAGGACAACAAGGGTCGTTCTTTGCGGCTCCATTCACCTGAACTAGATAATTCATTGTCTGACAATTGGTCCCTCAGCCCTGAAACTGAAAAAAGTATTTGGCTTTATGATGAGGGCGAAGAAATAAAGAGTTTTGGTTCACCTCGAGAAGAAAATTCATTTAGATTGTTCGATATTCAATATTCAGATAGTTGGTTTCCAGATACTTCCTATGCCAATGGCGGCATACATGCCATTTATGGAGATGTTAATGATTTTTACAGGGCAGAACCATATGAAGATTTTGGTGCCGATAAATCACCTAACACTGGCGATGAGGGTGAGGGTAATGGTATATGGGATTTTAATGAAGAATATCAT
>JASMKZ010000160.1 GCA_030748955.1 Fidelibacterota bacterium
AAATAGATTATCGACTTTTTTTGCTATCAATAATCCAGATAAAGATTCAAATGTAATTTGAGTTGATTTATTTTTTAAAATATCGAAAAGCACATAGGCTGAGGCTAATGTTGCATGACCGCATAGCTCAACCTCACTATTTGGCGTAAACCATCGAATTTCATAATTATTATCTGAGGGACAAAAGAAAGCTGTTTCCGATAAATTATTTTCTTGGGCTATTGATTGCATAGTTTTATCTGGCAACCAATTATCTAATGGGATGACTGCAGCGGGATTCCCTTCGAAAATTTTATTAGCGAAGGCATCTATTTGATATAAACTTAACTCCATACAATATCTTTTGATTTATAATCTACCCATCCTCCCACAAACAAAAAACCCCACGAATGTGGGGCTAAATGCTTAAGAAGGTAAAAAAACAACAATCCCTATTGAGGAGATTGAGTTTATATAATATTACTTTTTCTTAAATTTTTTATTTATTGGGAATGCAATTATTAAACCTGCAAATGCACCATAAACAGTAGTATTTAGCGATGACGATGCAATTGAGCAAGCAGTAGTATCACAGCCTAATACAGAAGCATATGCAAATCCTAAAGCAGAACCAATAAGTGTTAGTATTAATGTTATTTTCATATACAATATTAATAAACCCACCCATCCTCCCACAAACAAAAAACCCCACGAATGTGGGGCTTGGTGGTTGAATGATAATTAAATAAGCCGAGAAGTTCTTTTCTTTTTAATTTTATTTTAATCTCGTAAATAAAAGTTTTAGGATTTTCTCACCATTGCTGCGCAAAGCATTATGCTCATATAAAT
>JASMKZ010000161.1 GCA_030748955.1 Fidelibacterota bacterium
CGAAATTTAGTTCCACTTGCACAGGAAAAGTTCAATTTGCCTGTCCGTATAGGACAGCACAAAAATTTTAGCGGTGCAGTAGATATAGCTTCTACTGCAGACTTTACAGCGGCCATTGGTTTAACTCAATGGAATAGTGTTACCCGAGATATGGTAATGAAAGATATGACTGTTACACCAATAGGTAAAGCAGTTACAAACATAAAAGATTGGGTCAGAGGACTCTTTACATAAACCACATGACCAATATCAAACCTAACCAACCAAGGAAGGAGCAGTAAAATGCTGTTTGAATTCGATAGTCTAGCAGAACAAAAAGCAAAATTAAAAGTAATCGGTATCGGGGGTGCTGGTGGAAACGCCACAAACCGTATGATCCAGGCAGGTATGCAAGGAGTAGATTTTATTGCAATTAATACTGATGCACAGGATTTGGAGAATAATGCTGCCGAAAATAAAATACAGATCGGGAAAAACTTAACGAAAGGACTTGGAGCTGGAGCTCAAGCTGAAGTTGGTCGTGAAGCTGTACAGGCAGATCAAGAAGCCATTGAAGCCATCTTAGAAGATGCTGATATGGCATTTGTAACTGCTGGTATGGGTGGCGGAACGGGTACTGGTGCAGCACCTATGATAGCAAAATTATCTAGAGATATGGGTATCTTAACTGTAGGTATTGTTACCTTACCCTTTAATTTTGAAGGTCCAAAAAGAATGAACAGGGCCTTAGAGGGGATTGCAGAACTGCGAAAAGCATGCGACACGGTAATCGCAATACCAAATCAGAAATTAATGTCCATTGTTGAAACTGATACAACCGTTGTAGA
>JASMKZ010000162.1 GCA_030748955.1 Fidelibacterota bacterium
ATGGTAAAAAGTTTAATCCCAAAAAAAGCTAAAGAAGAACTGCAAAAAGAAGGGATTGATATTAAAGAAATTATTAAACTTTCTGAGTCTCCTGATTTTACTGGAACTGTTTTAGAAGTTGATAATCATGAAAAGAATGAAAAGGTAATAATCTCATTAGAAAAATAGCTAACCCATATCACAAACAAAAAACCCCACGAATGTGGGGCTTCAGTGCATTACCTTATTATACTCTTCAATAATCTTTTTAGGTGTTGGGTAATCTAGAAATTTTTCTTTTAATTCATCTTCCATTGCATCTGCTTTTTCTTGGATTTGATTGTATGCCGCTTTTAAGCAAGACTTGTTTCCCAAAAGTTCATATAATATAAAATTATCTCTATCAGGTATATCGTCAATGTTGAAATTTTTGATAAAATTGTTTAGTTCACTTTTATCATATTCTTTACTAAGATATTTATAGCAAAGATAAAGGTGAGCGGTTGTTAGCGATGCATGTACTCTTTCTCCAAGTTCTTTATGAACTCTTAAAGACTTTTTTATGTATTGCTCTGCTTTGTTATAATTTCCTTTATCAGAATGCACTGCCCCAATACGATTACAATTTCTTGCGATTAGAGGTTTTTCACCAATCTCCTCACTTATTTCAAGAGACCTTTCAATATTATCTAATGCTTTGTCAAATTGACCTTTATCAAAATACTCATGCCCAGTAGAAAATAGACTATAAACTGTCTTATCATCCATATTAAGGTTCTCCTATATTGTAATAAAAATGATTTTAAATCTACCCATCATCCTACAAACAAAAAACCCCACGATGTG
>JASMKZ010000163.1 GCA_030748955.1 Fidelibacterota bacterium
GAGCGGTCCTTCTGAACGGTCGTCTGGTGGTGGAATTCGATCAATAACAGCATCAAATACATCCTGAATGCCAATGCTGCTTTTGGCGCTGGCACAAATAATTTCATCTTCATCGCAACCGATGAGTTCTATCAATTGACCTTTCACCTCTTCTACCCTTGCGCTGGAGAGATCCACTTTATTAATGATGGGAATAATAGTCAAATCATTCTCGATGGCCAAATAGGCATTACTCACGGTCTGGGCTTCCACACCTTGGGCTGCATCCACCAATAGCAATGCACCTTCGCAAGCGGCCAAGGATCGGGACACTTCATAGGTAAAATCAACATGCCCTGGTGTATCAATAAGATTGAATATGTATTTCTGCTGATCAGTATGGGTATATTGCATTTGAATGGGGTGACTTTTGATGGTAATCCCTCGCTCCCGCTCCAGATCCATAGAGTCTAAAACCTGAGCCTTCATATCTTTTTTAGCTAGGGTATGAGTTTCTTCAAGTAAGCGATCTGCCAGAGTCGACTTTCCATGATCAATATGGGCTATAATACAAAAGTTACGTATGTGGGCGGTTGACATATGGGCAAAATTACCCCATTCTTCTTAGAAACTACGATTCAAAAAATGCGTTTTTTCACATGATTATCCGTAACTTTCAGTGATATAATTATTCGAAGGGGAAAAAGAATGAAAAAATATCTAATTATTTTTGCATTGGGTATCATGGCATGCCAAAAAGAGGACGATGAAGAAGACAGTCCATTTGTAGGCACGTGGAAGGTGATCGAAATGGGCCAATATGCGGTGGCCACATGCAGCGGA
>JASMKZ010000164.1 GCA_030748955.1 Fidelibacterota bacterium
TGTTGGAAAAACAACTCAAAGAATCTGATGTCCTGAAAGAAAAAACGGAATCTGGAAAGAACTAAATGAAACGCCTCTGGCTCAAATAGCCCCGCCAAGTATGAGAGCAAAAGTATTAAGGGCAGAATTAAAATATTTAAATGACATTCCGGAAATCCAATGGTGGGAAGTAGTGGAAAATACGGTTTTTATGAGTTTCTCTCCTGTACCAAATGATTATGAAATAATTATTCGAGACGCAGCATTGAAAGGCAATAAGAGAATTGATTTTGGCGTACATGTTTGGGCTGTAAAAAATCAACCCGCTGGATGGAGACCTGGTAATAGTCCTTATCTTGGGGTGGTAACTGCAAGATATGGCGAATTTGAAGAAAAAGATTAGTTGTATCTAATCAAGCCCCACATTCGTGGGGTTTTTTGTTTATAGACATTTAGGACTACTGGATTTTTAACTAAAGTTTAACTCTACAGCGGACAAAGCATGGGGTAGGGGGCTGGAAAGAAACAACTGAACACATTGTAACGCTATTTTTGTTATTTAGGCTTGTGGGGTGTAATATTGCTATTATGAAGCATTTCCTACTACTATTGATACTCTTTCTTTCTGCTTGCAGTCAAAATATTGGAAATCTTTCAATTGTCAGTACCCAGCCGACAAATATTAGTAATGAATATGATTCAATTGGTCAAATTCAAGGTGAAAGTAAAATTAAGCCGAACACACGCTTCCCACAAGCGAGTATGACAATGATAAATGAAGCCATTCAAAATGCATTAGATATCTCAGGAGCAGATTTAATTACAGATGCGACCTTTGAAC
>JASMKZ010000165.1 GCA_030748955.1 Fidelibacterota bacterium
TATAGCAATCATCCAATAGGATATTCCACCTCCAATTTCTACCTTCCATTTATTCCCAAACATATAATGTGCTCCTAAACACAAAGGATTAAGACTTAATTCTACTTCAGAGTCTATTGTTCCAATATAATAGCCGTAATCATCATAGACAGGGTCTGAACTTGTGGTCGATACGCTAATCCCACCATAACTAGCACGAGCAAAAAGTTTATCAGGAATAATCATCCTTTCATAATTAATGGAGCCGAGCAATCCTACTCCCAAAAATTCCGCATATATATTATTTGTTTGCCCTTTAACAGTCTGAAAAAAACAACAAAATAACACAGATGCCACAATTGTTTTTATTTTCATTTTTTTCTCCATAAAATATTTTCCAATTTACCATAGCCAAATAACAATAATCTATTAATTCATTTCCAGTAAATTATTCGAGTATATAGGGTAGTATTCATTTTTTAGTATCCCATCATCCCACAAACAAAAAACCCCGGGTGACCGGGACTTTGCACTTGACTTTAAGAAATTATACTTGGACTTTCTTTTCTTTATATAGCGGGGAATGCAGATACACAAAACCCCAGTAAAACCATACGCCTATAGGGGGGTGGTCTTTAATTCACGGATATGTTAATTACCAAATCTTCTATCTAAAGAAATTATAGGGAAAAGGAAGTTACTTGTACCAAGAGAGAAAAAATTCTGGGATTCTCCAATTCTCCATTGATATGATACAGAAAAACTCCCAAATGGATCGTCACCCACATCTATTCCTCCACTCCATCCAATCATCAAACCATTTTCATTATAATTTTTTT
>JASMKZ010000166.1 GCA_030748955.1 Fidelibacterota bacterium
TTGTGGTGGTGACAACTCATCCTGTGCAGATTGTGCTGGAGTGCCAAATGGAAATAATGTAGAAGATAACTGTGGCATATGTGACGATAATGGCTCTAATGACTGTGTGCAGGATTGTTCTGGAACCTGGGGTGGCAATTTAGAAAATGACGAATGTGGCATTTGTGGTGGTGATAACTCATCATGTGCTGATTGTGCCGGAGTACCAAATGGAAGTAATGTAGAAGATAACTGTGGCACGTGTGACGATAATGGCTCTAATGACTGTGTGCAGGATTGTTCTGGAACCTGGGGTGGCAATTTAGAAAATGATGAATGTGGTGTTTGTGGTGGTGACAACTCATCATGTGCTGATTGTGCTGGTGTACCTAATGGAAATAATGTAGAAGATAACTGTGGCATATGTGATGATGACAGCTCTAATGACTGTGTACAGGATTGTTCTGGAACCTGGGGTGGCAGTTTAGAGGATGACGAATGTGGCATTTGTGGTGGTGATGACAGCAGCTGTTCTGATGAATGTGGAGTGCCGTATGGTGATAATAGCTCTTGTTCTGATGAATGCGGAGTGCCAAATGGTGACAACTCATCCTGTTCAGATTGTGCAGGTGTACCAAATGGAAATAATGTAGAAGATAACTGTGGCATATGTGATGATGACAGCTCTAATGACTGTGTACAAGATTGTTCTGGAACCTGGGGTGGCAGTTTAGAGGATGACGAATGTGGCATTTGTGGTGGTGACAACTCATCCTGTGCAGATTGTGCTGGAGTGCCAAATGGAAATAATGTAGAAGATAACTGTGGCA
>JASMKZ010000167.1 GCA_030748955.1 Fidelibacterota bacterium
GTGAGGTTTTATTAGTTATAGGCATTCTAATTCGTTGTGGAAAATTTTACGAAGTTATTTCCTCTTCTAAAGTTTCTTGCAGGGAATCTTTTTCCTCATTCTTAGTTACTTTAAATATAGTTTCACTTCCACCGTCAGTTTTAGAACGTCTCATTTTTTTAATATTTTCATTTTCGGAATGTCTGATACAGTTCTTAGAAATTGATGCCTTGTTTTTTAGATAAAAAATTTCTTCATAATCATTATCACTATAATGATGTAATCCGAGTTTAGTATCTATTACATGTCCACCAGTAAAAAAAAGTGCTATACTAAATAATGTTTTTAATATCATATGGCTTCCTAAGATTATCCAAATCTACAAATAATTACCCTACAATGTGTGGGCAAATATAAACAAAAAACCCCACGAATCGGGCCTTGGAGCTATTTCCTTTTCACTGATAATTGCATTAAGAAGTTTTCATTGGCCCAACAAATATTTTTTTAATTAATTGAATTGGCAAAAAAAACAAAACTTCAAACATGAAGTTTATGCGACATGTATTATTATCAATTATTTCAATCGGGCGCAATATAAAGCCATCGCCATCCTTACTGTTTTTAGGTCGGACTTCAAACTTCATCGGGCCAATAGTCCGTAGGAGGTTTATAATTGTTTTATAATTTCTGTGACCCTCTTTAGGCATAAGGTTATTATTCCTATCATTATCACGAATCAATGTAATTAACAAATTAACTTTTTCCTTAAAAATAACTTTTTCCCATTTTATGATACCTTTATTAAAACGAAAACATGCTCCTTT
>JASMKZ010000168.1 GCA_030748955.1 Fidelibacterota bacterium
CGTGCATCTCTATATTCTGGGTGAGATTCAAAAACTGGTTCGAGGGTTTCCAATACTTCCCAGACCGCTTGGTGGAACTCAGGTTGATCAGGATCCCTACGCTTGACCATGTCAAATGCTTCTTTGACGTAGCTCATCTGGGGGTTCGATGGAAATGAGTCTATAAAGATATCCTATCTAATGTGCCAAAGAACCCATAGGGTCCCAAGGTGGAAGTCCTATTGGTTCCATATTATACATATCAATAATTTTCTTAGTAAGATGTTTCTTGGGAATTACAACTTCATACATAAATTGATCAAACCAGGAATCGGTCATAATATCGAAACCTTTCTCTCCATGATCTGCACCCCAACTATTCTCAACGCGCCATTTAGTTGGTTTTTTATCTTTTAAATCAACTCCAGTGAACAGCATTGCATGGGTCATAACACTATCACCATATTCCAATCTCTGAGCTTTGTTCATACTGAAAGTAGTCCCATAAAAACGATCGAATTCGAAAAGATTCATGTCCATTACTCCAAATTGGCGTGTAAAGAATTTTCCTACATCACAACCAAACCACACAGGGTCATTTGCCTTAATTGATTTAATCGTATATTTTCTTAATTCATCTGTTTCCAGATTTAGATAACGAATTATGTTACCTCCAGAAACATTTCCAAGATATTCTACAGTATATGTTTTATTATATTCTGTAAAGGTACGTGGGTCATTAATCAAACACACAAAATCATCGAGATTAATTCCCACATGTTCCTTGTAAAATTTCTGTGGCGTTAGATCAGTAAATCTTTGAAATT
>JASMKZ010000169.1 GCA_030748955.1 Fidelibacterota bacterium
TGCAAAACTCAAGCTTCCGTGAGTATGAATTGAATCTGTAAGTGTCGTTAAATTCTCAATGTGCATATCATCAAAAAGGCCAAGTTCTCCGTCCCATCCCTGGCCATCTTTGGAAATATGTGCTGCTGCAGTTGTAATAATTCCAAAACCGCCCTTAGCACGGCGAGTAAGCCACTTCATCTCTGAGTCAGAAAGAGTACCATCAGAATGACTTTGTTTATTTGTCATTGCAGCAAGGACTGCTCGATTACGTAGCCTGTGCCCCGTACGATTAAAAATAAATGAATCGGAAGGGCCCGGCTGTTTATTCTGTACCATCGTTAAATCTACCCATCATCCCACAAACAAAAAACCCCACAAAGGTTGGGCTTGATATTATTTTAACAGCACCATCTTCTTAGTACTTATGTATTCCCCAGCTTGTATCTGATATAGATAAATACCAGCGCTAACTGGTTTGCCGTAGTCATTGGTGGCATCCCAGATTACTGATCTGTAGCCAGCGTCTTGGGTTTGGTTGATTAGGGTTTTTACTTCCCTACCCAGCATATCATATACGGTAACATTTACTAGACTATTTTCAGGCAAATCGTAACGCAATGTAGTAACTGGGTTGAATGGGTTGGGAAATGCCGGAAATAATTTATAATTAACTGTAACCTCGCTTTGATCATTAGTGTTATACAACCCTTGTACTTCATTAAAAACAGTTCCAAACGTTTCCTCTAAATCCCAGGAGATACCAGGCACCCAGTGATCACCGCCATATTCGTATGCCCCTATATCTGGTGCAGAGCCA
>JASMKZ010000016.1 GCA_030748955.1 Fidelibacterota bacterium
AGTAATATTCGAAATAGTTTCAGTTTTCTTTTTTTCACTCTTACCGCAATTCACTGCTAGTATGAGGAAAAGTGAAAAAGAGATAAATAGACTCAGTGTTTTTTTCATTTTAGTTGCCCCCAAAAAATATTTTGATTAGATTTTATTTAATAAAACCATGATGAAATAGACGACAAATTTACAATTATTAATATCATGAATAGTAAGTTATTTTGCAGTAATATATCAGGTATCCCAGTTTGGTAACTAATAGCTATTCTAGTTTTATTAACGATCCATGAGTTGCCTGTAAACTGCAATCATAAAGATTGATAGAATAAGGCCGCCCGCAATTCCTTCAACCATCATAATCGATTTCCCCAGTGGTCCAATTGGCAATATTTCACCAAATCCCACTGTTGAGAAAACGACGACGCTGAAATATAGCAAATTACCTATAACATTTAAAATGCCACCAAATTGTTCAACATCTCCCCAAAAA
This sequence comes from Fidelibacterota bacterium, assembly GCA_030748955.1. Classification (GTDB taxonomy): domain Bacteria; phylum Fidelibacterota; class Marinisomatia; order SCGC-AAA003-L08; family D37C17; genus D37C17. Next base: position 482 of record JASMKZ010000016.1, read on the forward strand.
CCAAGTGTATAATTACCATATGATACACCTTCTATTCCATAAAATATTGCACTGATTATGATAACTGTTATAATACTATATAAAATATTACCAATTTTTTCTCCATAACCAAATGCTAGATGGGCAAATTTATGTGCGATTCTAAGAGGAGAAAGTAGTGGGAGTTGTTTTCTCTTCACTATCATTTCACGAAGAAATATTTTTCCTGCATCTTCACCCAATGATTGCGATTGCAAGCTCATTTTTAGTGCACGATAAATATCTTCAGATTCTTTGTATTTTTCATTTGCTAAATCTATATTGCCAGATGATAGAGCACTATCAGCTTCTATTTCATTAATAGCCTTATTATCAGCGCCAAAATCCACATTGTTTAGTCGCGTATTTGTAAAATCAGCTCCAAGCATATTGCAGTTTTTCATATTGGCTGATTTCAGATTAGCTCCTTCTAAATTAGTTTTAAAAAGGTTGGCACCTTCCAAGTTTACTCCATACAAACTAGCACCTGAAAAGTCTGCGCGAGTCAGGTCTGTATTTGATAAATCGGCATTTACCAGTTTAGCATTCTTCATATCTGCAAGCTTTAACTGTATTCCAGAAAGTGATTCGCCATCTTTATGAAGGGTTTCAATCTCTTCCCGTGTATTTTCATCTGCTGTATAATCTGGATTAAGAAATTTTTCTTTACTCATTAATATCTCCTACAGTTAAGTTAATAATTATTGAAATAACCTTTGAATATCATTTACCATAATAGTGATAAATAACAATAATATAAGCACTAATCCCGTTTGTTGAATGCCCATTTTAACTTTTAGGGGAATCTCTCTGCAAATGATTCCTTCAATTAAGGCAATGACCACATGGCCACCATCTAGCCCTGGTACAGGTAGAATATTGATAAATCCAAGGTTTATGCTGATAAAAGCCATTAGCCCTAATAGAGCACTCCAGCCAGCAGATGCTGTTTCGCCTGCTATTTTCGCTATCATGATGGGGCCTGCCATTTCTTTGATGGATACATTTCCCTTAAAAAGTGCCATCAGGCTTCGATAAGTTAAATTAAGGAAATGATAGGTTTGGCGATATCCCGCTGAAAATGATTCAATCAATCCTACTTCACGATGATTCAGTATAGGCATAATACCAATCATTCCCCGTTCAACCAGCTTATCCCCAAGTAATTGAGGAGTAGACTTAGTTGTAATTCTAGCTGTAGTTATTTCACCATTTCGTATCCAACTGATTTCAATTTCTTCTTTTGGGTGACTATGGATTTCTTGGGTCATAGACTCCCAATCTGCAACTTGAATACCATTAACAGAAAGAATTTCATCACTTTCCTGTAGGCCTAATTTGTCTGCAGGATATTCGGGGTATACCTTGCCCACAACTGCCCGAGGGTCAGGGTCATCAATTCCATTATGATATGTGAGATGAGCAAAAATGAGGATTGCTAAAAGAAAATTCATGATAACCCCAGCTGACATTATCCATATCTTTTGGAACATATTCTTTGACTTAAATTCATCTGGAGCACCTGTGCATTCTGTATCTAGTGATTCATCAATTATTCCGGCGAGTTTTACATAACCACCTAATGGGAAAAGCCCAATACCATATTCGGTACCTTTATACATTTTTTTCAACCCAAGACCAAAAAAATTAAATCCCAAATAGAATTTTTCCACTCTTACGCCTACAGATTTTGCTGCCAGAAAATGACCCATCTCATGGAAAAATACAAGTACACCTATGACAAAAATGAACGAGAGAATTGTTAGAATCATATAATAGTTTCCAATATAATGGATAGTTTATGCATAGGTTGTAATTTGCTCCTGAATGAATTGCGATGTCCAGTCACTTAATTTTGAAATGTCATCTAGATTGGGGTCGTTGATCCAATCATGTTGATTAATTGTATCTTCAATTAAAGTAGGAATTTGAGTAAATGGAATTAGTCCTTTTATAAAAGCTGCTACCACATTATCATTTGCTACATTTAAAACAATGGGGGAGGAGCCTCCTTTTTCCAATGCTTCATAGGCCAATCGAATACAGGGGAATTTATCCAAATCGGGTTTTTCAAAATGTAGAAGCTTCATTTTTTCCAAATCCAAACTTTCCCATTGTGCTGGAGAGTGATAAGGGTAGGTTATGGCATACTGAATTGGTATTTTCATATCCGGAACTCCCAATTGAGCTTTTATAGACCCATCAACAAATTCAACCATGGAATGAATAATTGATTCAGGATGTACAATAATATCAATCTGGTTGGATGTTACCCCAAAAAGCCAATAGGCCTCAATCACTTCCAATCCCTTATTCATCATGGTAGCTGAGTCAATGGTAATTTTATTCCCCATGTTCCAATTGGGGTGCTGCAAGGCTTGTTCTAAAGTTATACTGCTAAAAGTTTCTTTTGGTTTTGTACGAAATGGACCACCAGATCCTGTGAGAATTAACCGTTTTATTTCAGAATTATTTTCACCCTTGAGACATTGCCAAATTGCACTGTGTTCACTATCTACAGGAAACAAATTACAAGAATTTGTCTTTAATAAGTCATTAATAATTCCACCTGCCATAACCATTGATTCTTTATTGGATAGGGCAACGTCAATACCACTTTTTACAGCTTCTATGGTAGGTTCCATTCCTGCAGCTCCCACCAATCCGTTCATCACCAACTCTACATCATTTCTTCCAGCTAATTCCAAAAGTGCTTTTCTTCCACAGGATATTGAAATATTGGTATTTTTCAAAATTGATTCCAATTCATCTTTCAATTCTTCTTGAACAATACAAACAGTATCCGGGTTATATTTTAATGCTTGATTTGCTAATTGTGTTACATTTTGATTTGCAGTTAGGTATTTAATTTTATAGTCACCGGGGAATGTGTCTATTACCTGAAGGGTTTGTACACCAATGGATCCAGTGGATCCTAATATTCCTATAGATTTCATAAATTAATACTCATTAAGAGAAATGGGGAATAGTCAAATTTCGGAGTAAAAAAAGCAATTGCTCCAGATTGTAAATATAGATCTCTAAATATTTTAATTTTGGTTGAAAGCAATATAGTATTTCTTTCCCATTGTTGAGTGAAGAGTCTATTCCAACAAACACTTAAATTTAAACTTCCAATTTGTGCAGCCTCAGTAACTGAAAAGCTGAACCAGCGCACACCTCCATTATCGCCAAATCGATATCTATGCATACCAACCTGGATCATATTAGTAGAGAATTTTAACAATTTCCAACTTGGAGCATACCCAATCAAAACATGATAATAAAGGGAAAGGTCGTTTTCATAATTCCGAGGAGATAGAACACCTCCTAATAATAGGTTGTTAGTTGGCTGAATTTGTATACCACTCACCGGGTTTATACCATTTTCATCCTGTAATCCCCCCAGGTGAAGCATGGGTTTGGAACTGGGTGAAAGTTGAAATGGAATAATGCTAGACTCCGCCGCAAAAGATGCATCAGAAACACAGAAAATAAATCGAAAGAAAATGCCTATGTAAAGGAATTTCATTAGTTCTTAAACCAATCCTCTATCGCTATTATTAATAAAATTTAAAATTTGGTTTACTTCAGGTATTTTGTCAAAATTATCCTTTAATTGAGATACTGCCTGACTCCGGTTCAGGTCTGATTGATAAATAAGTTGATATGCTTTTTTAATTTGCTTTCTGGTATCGGGTAAAAAGTTGTTTCTCCGAAGCCCAATTGAATTTAAACCACTAAATTTTATAGGTTCACCCATGGCTAAAATAAAGGGTGGAACATCTTGAACAACTCTATACCCACCACCAATAAATGAATAATCTCCAATTTTACAAAATTGATGCACCGGCGTCATTCCACCGATAGTTACATGAGTGCCAATTTCAACATGTCCTCCAAGTTGAACTCCATTAGCTAAAATACTATGATCTCCAATTACGCAATCATGGGCAATATGCACATATGCCATAAGCAGGCAATGATTCCCCACTTCACTTTTGCCTAAGTCTTTTGTACCACGGTTTAGAGTACAGAATTCACGTATGGTAGTTGAATCTCCAATAATAAATTCGGATTTTTCTCCACTAAATTTCAAATCTTGTGGAATTTCACCAATTACAGCGCCATTAAAAATTTTACAATCTTTTCCAATGGTTGTATATGACTTAATATGAGCATGAGCATCAATCCATGTATTGTCACCAATAGTTACATTCTTTTCAATAATTGCAAATGGGCCAACATAAACATTTTCTCCAAGTTTTGCAGAAGGATCAATTATTGCAGCGTTTGAAATAGTGTGGGTGATAGTTAGCTTCTCCTGTCAACTACTGAGGCCATCATTTCAGCTTCAGCAACAATTATATCATTTACTTTTGCAGTACCACTGATCTTGCATGTCCCAAGCCTAAATTTATCTAAGGTAACTTCAAAATGCATCTGATCTCCAGGTATAACCGTTTTCTTAAATCGACTTTTATTTATTCCAGTAAAATACATCAATTTTGATTCAGGATTATCAATACTGTTTAAAACCAGAAACCCACCCGCTTGTGCCATAGCTTCTAAGATTAAAACTCCAGGGAAAATCGGCTGCCCGGGGAAATGCCCCTGAAAAAATGGTTCATTAATAGTTACATTTTTTATAGCATGAACTATTTTTCCCGGGTCAAGTGCTATTATTCTATCAATAAGTAAAAATGGATAGCGATGGGGAAGAATTTTCATGAGCGACTCAATGTCGAACGTCATTTGCGGACCTTCTTGTTGTTTTTTCCTCAAGGCTAATTTTTTGGAGTAGGTTTTTTTGATTTTTTTGACCAGTTCAACATTGGTTGCATGTCCACTTTTGGCAGCAATGACATGCCCTCTAATTGGAATCCCTAAGAGTGCAAAATCGCCGATGAGATCTACAACCTTATGCCGAACAGGTTCATTAGTAAACCGGAGCTCTGTTCCATTTAATATACCATTATCTCCTACGAAAAAATCATCTTCCAAATTAAATAATTTCTTTAGATTATTTACTTCTTTTTCTTCGAATTCTTTATCAACAAAAACAACTGCATTATCCATTCTGCCACCTTTGATAAGTCCCAAATTATTCAATGTGATAATTTCAGAGAATAGGCAATAAGTCCGAGAAGGTGCAAATTGTTCTATAAAATCCTCTTCCAAAGAATACATGGCTGTATATTGAGTGCCTAAGGATTTTACCTTGTAATCTGTCATAAAAGTAACCCGAAACTTATCAGATGGAAGAATATGAATATCAACTTCTCCATCGGGGTCAGTATAGGTGATTGTTTTATCAATTATCAACTCATCTCGAAGAGTATCCTGAGTTTTAATGCCAGCTTTAAGTAACACATCTACAAATGGAATAGCAGAACCATCCATTACCGGTGGTTCTTTTTCGGTTAGCTCAATAAGGATATTATCAATCTGAAGTCCGAAGATTGCTGATAAAATATGTTCAACAGTATGGATACGAAAATTATCCAGACCGATTGTTGTTCCTCTGGAAATATCAATGACATGATCAATGTCGGCCATAATCTCAGGGCAGTTTTCCAAATCTAGACGCTTGAATCGTATTCCAAAATTTTCAGGAGCCGGTTTAAAGGTTGCAGTTGAATCAACCCCAGTATGGAGGCCCACACCACTAATGCTTATGTTTTTTTTCAGGGTAGTCTGCCTGGATTGTTGTTTATTTGATATCAATAGAATTATCCTCGGTAATGGGGAGTATTTTTTCCAATTTACGAATTCGGTTTAAAATATCCGGAAGTTGATTTATAATTACATCTTGGCGGAGTTTATTCTTATGGTGTCTTGCTGGTATTCCGGAAACAAAAGATCTCGGATCAAGGGACTGAAATACTGCAGACTTGGCTGCCACGGTAGAACCCTCTCCAATTTTTAAATGACCAATGACTCCCACTTGCCCAGCTACGGCAACATTATTTTCCAAAATGGAACTTCCAGCGATACCAACTTGCCCAGCAATTGCACAATTTTCCCCAATTTGTACATTGTGAGCAATGTGGATGAGATTATCCATCTTGGTACCCTCACCAATCACCGTATCTGATAATGTACCTCTATCAATACAGCAGTTTGGCCCAACCCAAACAGAGTCTTTTAATATAACACGTCCAATATGTGGTATTTTATGATATGTGTTATTATCTTTCACTAACCCAAAGCCATCAGTACCAATAACAGATCCAGAATCAATTATGCATTGTTTCCCAATAATTACATCATGATAAATACTCACATTTGAATGAATAACAGTTCCGCTTTGAATGGTAGTATTTTTCCCAATAAAGGTTCCAGCGTAGATTTGTACGCCATCACCAATGGAAACAGATTCTTCAATGACTACGTGAGGACCAATATATACGTTAGCCCCAATTTCTGCTGTTGGCGATACTACTGCACTAGAATGAATTGTTTCAATCGGGATATTTTGAGGATGAAATAAATGAACAACCTTTATAAAACTAATTTCGGGGTTATCTACATGAATGAGTGTTTTATCTTTTCGGTCCATTGAAAAATCTTTTCCAACTAGTACTGCATTCGCTTTTGATTGGTGAAAAAACTTTTCATATTTGTTGGCACCAATAAAGGATAAATGATCTGCATTGCTATCCTTCAAATCACAGACTCCTATAATCGAAAGGTCTGGATTTCCGTCAATTGTACCATTAACCGTTTCTGCTATTTGAGAAATTGTAAACAATTTATTCGGTTACAGATCCAGTTGTTTTTGCAAGTTCATCCATTACATCTTCCGTAAGATTATGAGAATCCAAGGCATATAATAATGCCCCTGACATAGCATCTAAAATAAAATCATACCCTCTTTCGCTACCTACTTTTTGAATGGCAGCATCAATTTTTGCCAATACAGGTTTGAGTAATTCATTTTGAATACGGTATATTTCTCCTTCGGGACCAAATTTATCTAATTGAAATTTCTGAACAACTTTTTCCTTATTGGCTATTTCATTTTCTTTTTCATTTCGACGAGTATCGCTCATGAGAAGACGTTGTCTATCATAATCCTGCTTGAGACTATCTAAACCGAAAACAAGTTCATTAAACTCAGACTCTAATCGTCTTTGTTCCTTTTCTAAATCAGCCTGCACCTGTCGAACTTCATCAAAATTGTTCATAATTTCGTTCGAGTCCACATATCCAATTTTAACATCGGCTAAAGCAAAACTTGCCAATGCTAAAGTGAGGATGGTATATATTGTTATTTTCATTTTGTTATTATTCTCCTTATTAATAGTAATTATATTTAAAATGGCATCCCAAAAATGAGGTGATACTCCCATCCATGGGGTCCACTATTACCATTCATATTAATATCATAATCTGTTGCATCAAAGCCGTATCCAATATCATATCCCAGCATTCCCAACATAGGGATAAAAACTCTTACACCAACTCCAGCAGATCGTTTCAGGTCAAATGGGTCTGTAATATCAAGTTTGGACCAAACATTGCCCATGTCAAAAAAAGACAATGCGTAAATCGTGGGATTTTCTGATAGGGATAGTCGAAATTCCAGGGAATATTTTAGCATGACGTTCCCACCGCTTGTGCTGCCAAATGGACCAACGCGGTTTTCGGTGTAGCCTCGAAGCATTTCCCCATAAGGAATCCCCGTTCCACCCATGATAAATCGTGTACTTGGCGGTATAATGGATCGCTCTCCATCATCACCTTCAATTTTTTCTAACATCCCCATTTTAAAAATTTGGGAAATGGTAAATTTCTTATGAATGGGAGTAAACCAACTAAAATCCAGCTCATGCTTGTGGTAATCCTGATTTCCCCCTAAAAATGAGCCTGACAATGTACTGGTCCATATTGATCGTGACCCACTGGTAGGAAATTCAGGGTGATTTCGGCTATCACGGGTTATAACTTGTGTAAAAGAAACGCCAGAAGACGTGAAGGAATAAAAACCATCTTCTTCAGCAATACTAATATCATCTAGATTAAACCCTTGAGAAAAGTCAGCAGAATTATCTGCTATATATTTATTTTGTGACCCTCGAATCATCCATGAGCCCCGGAAGAAATAATCAGGCCATTTAAAGCGACGTCCCCAACGTAACGATCCGCCATGCTGGTGAATATCAAATGGGAGATAATTCCCCTGTCCCTGCCCACGCTCAGTATAAAAATAGCTTCCGCCCACCAAATTTGGTGTATCAAACAACCATGGTTCTGTGAAACTAATTGAAAAAGATTGGTAAGCTGCAGTGTGCTGAGACTGAGACATTGAAGAAGTATTCAAGGAATTTGTATTGGAGGCTGCGTTTAATCCCCTCTGGTAATTAATAGATAGTGTTTGGCCTCTGCCTCTAAAATTCGGAAATTCAAACCCACCACCTCCAGTAAACCCATAGACACCGTTATAGCCCATTGAGAAATTTGCCTGCCCAGTGCTCTTTTCAAACACTTCCAACTGAATATCAATTTCATCTTCACTAACGGGGACTACATCTGGTATTACATTTTCAAAAAAGTTAAGCATGAAGATGTCACGATAACTATCCATGAGTTTCTTTCGGCTGAATAAATCTCCGGGATAGACGCGAAGTTCTCTCCGGATTACATTTTCGTGAGTTTTTTCATTGCCTTTTATATGAATTTTTCTCACATGGACAATTTGATTTTCAACCACATTAAAATGAATATCCAATGAGTCTTCCCCCACTGGTGTATAAACGGGGGTTACTTGAAAGTAGAAATATCCTGCATCAGTGTAAAGAGGGCTTACCCGTTCTGACAATGCCATTTGGAAATGGTCATGAATATAGACATCGCCTTTTTCAAAGCCGAGACGGGCAGAAAGCTCATGATCTTTATGGATATAGTTTCCTTCCCAGGATAAATTTCTAATTTTATACTGAGGTCCTTCATATACATTAAATACTATTACATAGCCCTTACCATTTTCAGAAAGTTGAATATTTTCGTCAACTATGTAAAAATCCCGATAACCCTTATTTTTATAGAAAGTAGATAGTAGGTCTTTATCGCTTTGAAGCAGATCTTTTTTCCACGATCCTCTCCAGGGAGCATACCACTTTTTGGCCTTATTTTCTTTAAATATGCGTGCAAGTTTATTGTCTGAGAAAACATCATTACCCTCAAAAATTATTTTTTTGATTTTTGTTTTTTTACCTTCATTGATGATGAATTTCAAATTTTGACTAAATTCTTTTTCACCGGGACTATAAACCGTATCGACACTAACGGAATGATAATTTTTCTCAGCATAGAGCGATTTAATTTTTTCCATTGCTTCAAAAACAACGTATTCAGAAAGAATTTGTCCGGTGGTGAGCTCAAGTTCTTCATTCAGGGTACGTTTTGATTTTTTCTTATTTCCGTCATATTCAACTTCACCAAGGGTAGGATTTTCTTCAACTACTATTCGCAGATAAATTCCTTCATCGGTTTCATCATCAACCAAAATTTGAATATTCCAAAAGCGATTGAGATTCCAGAGTCGTTTAATTGCCTGCTGTATTTCAGGACCTTTAATGCTCATCCCCTTATAAAGGCGAGCATTCCTCTGCACATCCTGTGCCGTTAGCCGCTGATTACCTTCTACAGTAATATCCATTATACGGATTTCCTCACTCTGTGAAAAAAGATTCGCAGAAAAGCTTACAATTAGAATAAAATTTAAAAATAGCTTCAAAAAATTTATTTTACAATTAACAATTGATAATCAGAGATCATCCATTATTCACCTTGAGTTGTTCCGATATTTTTCCATAGCGCCGTTCTCTATTTTGATAATCAAAAATTGCTTCGATGAGTTCTTTCTCTCCAAAGGCAGGCCATGATGTTTGGGTAACATGAATTTCTGTATAAGCTATCTGCCATAATAGAAAATTACTAATTCGGAATTCTCCCCCGGTTCTGATTAGTAGGTCAGGGTCTGGAATATCCTTTGTGTAGAGCATTTGAGAGAAGAGGGCTTCATTTATCTGTTCTCTGTCAATTTCTCCAGCTATAATCTTTTCGGATAAAAATTTTACTGCAGATAGAATTTCTTTGCGGCTACCATAGCTTAAGGCAAGGTTCAAATTTAATCCCGTATTATGTTTGGTTTTTTGAATGGCATCTAATAGTTCATGCTGAACACTTATATCTAACTCGTCTATATCTCCAATAATGGTAAAACGTACATTATTTCTCATCAGGTCTTTTACTTCCTGCCGGAGAGAACTTACCAATAATTTCATTAAGGCACTAACTTCTGTAACAGGGCGATTCCAATTTTCAGACGAAAATGTATATAGCGTCAAAACACGTACATTCAATTCACCACAAATTTCTGTGATTTTACGTACGGTTCTAACGCCTTCTCTATGACCAGATATTCTCGGTAGCCCTTTGGCATTTGCCCAACGGCCATTTCCATCCATTATGATAGCAATATGTCGAGGTATATTATGGGTATCGATTTCTATCTTTTGTTTCCCGTAAATTTAGGTTTGAATACAGCCCAATAAATTACCGGAATAATAAAGAAAAACCAACAACGGACTGTATTTTGATAATTATTAAATATGCTGTTAAAATATGGGAAGTGAGGAATGTTTCGGTTGAAATTAAAAACTGCAGATTTTGGGATTTAGTTTTCTGCTAGCTCCACGATGTGATTTGCAATTTTCATATATTCAGCGGTGATAGGAGAATCCTTACAGTTTAGAACATAGGGGTTTCCCCTATCGGCAGATTGAGCTATTTCCGGGCTTAAGTAAATTTGTCCTAAGAGAGGAACCTCTAGGCGTTTACTTTCTTCTTCTCCTCCGTTTCCTGGGAATATTCTGCTGGATTCATTACAATGGGGACAGAGGAAGTGGGTCATATTTTCAATAACACCCATTACAGGCGTGTTCACCTTGCCGAACATATCTGCCCCTTTTTTCACATCTAATAAAGCTAATTCCTGGGGAGTGGTTACCATTACTGCACCAGTTAGAGCTAATTTTTGTACCAAAGTAAGCTGAATGTCTCCAGTTCCAGGGGGAAGGTCTAAAATGAGATAGTCCAATTTACCCCATTCTACATCTTCAAAAAATTGCTGGGTCATACGGGAAACCATAGGACCCCGCCATACGGCAGGTGCATCATCGGAGTTGATAAATCCAAATGACATGAGACGCATATTAAATTTCTCTAGGGGAACAAGCTTCTTTTCAGCAGTCATTTCTGGTTGCCTATGTAAATCCACCAACATGGGCAAACTAGGGCCATAAATATCTAAGTCTAAAACACCCACTTTATAATTTTTGCTAAGAGCAGCAGCAATATTGATTGAAACGGTAGATTTACCAACGCCGCCCTTCCCACTGGCAACGGCTATAATATGTTTTATTCCCGGAATGGATTGTTGATTTACAGGGTTTTGTTGCCCTGCTGATTGTACTGGTTCATTCGGCGGTTTTTGAATGATGATATTTACATTGTTTTCACCCAGACTTTTAAATTTGTTTTTTATTTGGGATGACAGTTGATTCAAGAGGTTTGTGTTTTCAGAATTAATCTGAAGAGAAATATCAACGGTATTCTCATTAAGAGAAATATTTTTAACCATTCCGAAAGATACAATATCCCGGTTAAAGCCCGGATATTTAATTTCTTTCAGTATAGCCTGAATTTCTTCCTGCGTCATTTGGCTTGTTTTTTCCATATTATAGACGAACTAACGGCTGTTAAACTTTCAAACAGCCGTTAGTTTTAATTCTGATTAAAAGTTGTAGTTATCCATCATAATCTCTACCGAACCAATCGTAGTTGATCTTAATGAAATGCTTCCATTCTTCAGGAACGGCATCTTCTTCAAAAATTGCTTCAACTGGACATTCTGGTTCGCAGGCACCACAGTCAATACATTCTTCCGGGTCAATATAGAGCATTTTGTCTGTGGGGTCGAATCCTGGTTCTTTTGCTTCAGCGCCTGCACCTTCTTTATCTTCAGGACCGTGAATACAATCCACTGGACAAACTTCCACACAGGCGGTATCACAAGTTCCTACACATGGATCGGCAATAATATATGCCATGAATAAATCTCCCTTACTTAATTATGAAATAAATAGTTATTGAACTAAGGTTAAATTTACAGATCATTAAAAAATATGAGCAAATAATAATGTGCATCATTGCCATGTAATTTTTATTTAATTTTCCCATTCATGTCAGCATCAATAATTAAAAATAGAAATTTCGCATTTATGTGGTTTGGGCATTTAATTTCCCATGCTGGGGATGCAGTATTTATGATTGCCCTGCCATGGCTCATGTTAGATATTACGGGATCTAAAAGTTTAACTTCTCTGGTTTCCATGAGCGCATATTTGCCCGCGGTATTATTTGGCCTCTTTGCTGGTGTTGTGGTTGATCGGTATAACCGAAAATGGATTATGATTTATTCTGATACTCTTAGAGCCCTTCTGGTAGCGGTAATTCCCTTATCCCTTATTTATGGATTTATTTCACCCTTTTTAATTGGGATCATCACTTTTTCATTATCCACATTTTCGGCATTTTTTTATCCTGCACGGGATAGTCTCATCCCTCATATTGTAACTGCTGAAGAACTCCCAGCAGCAAATTCTGCCATTTCTGTTTCAGGACAGATGTCCCACCTATTAGGCCCATTATTTGCCGGGATAGGGATTTCAATTTTTGGACTCAGGCATTTATTTACTGCAGATGCCATAAGCTTTCTTTTCTCTATATTGTTGATTAGTCTAATCGTATGTCCCGCTAAAAAAGTAACAATTGAGAAGCATCCACCAAAATGGCAGGGAATAGTGGAGGGATTAACATATGTTAATTCTCATAAAGGGCTAAGAATCCTCCTGATTCTCACCTTTGTAAATAACATATTTATTATGGGACCTGCAATTATTGGATTACCGGTCTTTGTTAGAGAAGTACTAACCTCTGACTTTGGAGTTCTTGCTAAATTAGAAGTTGCGATGGCAACCGGTATGATTGTGGGTTCATTTGTGTTTTGGAAGGCGGAGAAAAATATTAGTCCTATTTCTATTCTGTTATTCGGTATTGTAATGGACGGCATTACCTATACGTTATTATTTTTTGCAGACACTTCATTCATTGCAATGCTGGTTTTAATCATTCATGGAATTGGAATTCCCCTCATTACAGTATCACGAACAACAATTATTCAAGCTGTGGTTCCAGATGAGTATAGAGGTAGGCTGTTCTCGATGATTTATATGGCGGTGATGGGGACTACTGCAATTTCGGTTGGGCTTACTGGATTTATTTTGGAATTTATTGGCGCAGATTCACTTTTTTTATTGATTGGCGTAGGTGCAGCATCAACCGTAATTATAGGATTTAACCCTGCCTTATGGGAAATGAACGTTAACAATAGATTTGTAGACAGAGGTTGAGAATAACCATGAATTAGATTGGTTCCCTCACTTGGACAAACGTAAACTTAAGACCTATCAACAGATCGTGATTAGGTGTTTTTATGTAAATTCGATGTATGTTGGGGATGGCTTTTTTAATTGTTATATCTTGTTTTAGTTATTTCAAAAGAGATTAAATCAGGAACCCTTATGTTTCTCCTGATAATCAGTATTTTTTTAAATTTTGTAAAATTGTGAGTCCTCAGGCCAGCCCGACAATCACTGCATAAAAAAACGGCACGTTAGTGCAATCCGTCTGTTTTAGCTAAACATATAATTAGGAATTAGACGATGAAAACTGATAAAGAAATGTTTATCAATGTTTCAGCTGGTGGTACTCGTATAGCAGTAACTGAGAACCAGAAATTGGTTGAGCTCCATATTGAACGAGCAGATTATGAGCGGATGGTGGGGAATATTTATAAAGGGAAAGTTCAAAATGTAATCCCCGGAATGCAGGCTGCATTTATAGATATTGGGTATGAATCCAATGCCTTTTTACCATTCTCTGAAATTGGATCTCCGGAAAATCTAAGTAATCTTTCATTTGATGATGATGATGATGAAATTCCATCCAAAAATAAGAATATTACAAAACAAAGCTTCAACCCTGAAAAAGATCTTTCCAAAGGGGATGATATATTAGTTCAGGTAATTAAAGAACCATTCAGTGGCAAAGGGCCTCGTGTTACTACTGAGGTTTCAATCCCAGGGAGCCTAATGGTTTTGGTACCTAACGGCAATTACATTGGTATTTCCAGAAAGATTTCAGATAAATACGAGAAACGTAGATTGCGCCGAACGGTTAAGGATTTTAAACCTGAAAACTTTGGTTTGATTGTAAGAACCATCGCTCAGGGGAAAGAGGTATCTATCCTTGAAGCTGATTTCAACCGAGTGTGGAGTAAGTGGAAAGAATTAGATCAGAGAATTAAAAAGAAGAAAGCTCCTGCTACTGTTTTTAGAGATTTTACCACCTCAGATCAGGTGATTAGGGACTTATTCACTCCTCAAGTTAAGCGATTAATTGTTGATGATAAGGCATTATATAAACGGTTTTCAACCTATATAAAAGATGTTAGTCCTGAACAACTGAAGAATTTGGAATTAATGAAGGGTAAGGGTACCATCTTTGATCAAAATAAAATTGAAGAACAAATCGAAAAATCTCTAAAGCGGAAAGTCTGGATGAAATCGGGTGCTCATATAGTCATTGAGCATACTGAGGCCATGGTAGTAATAGACGTTAACAGTGGTCGCTATATTGGGAAAAAAGACCATGAATCTAATTCATTAAGAATTAATTTAGAATCTGCTCGGGAAATAGCTCGGCAATTAAGACTGAGAGATATTGGTGGATTAGTAGTAATTGATTTTATTGATCTCCAAGATAATGCAAACCGGAAAAAAGTTTATAATGAACTTCGCTCAACATTATTAAAAGACCGGGCAAAAGTATCTCTCACTGAATTTTCAAATTTTGGACTTTTGGAAATGACTCGACAAAGGATTGGGCTAAATCTTTTACATACAGTAAGCGTGGAATGCCCCACCTGTAATGGACTTGGAAGAATAGAATCTCACGAAACTACATTAACTAGACTTGAAAATTGGTTAAAACGGTTTAGAGTTAAGGCAAAAGATAAACGTCTTAGAATTACTTTAAATCCAGAAATGGTAGATTATATCAATGAAACTAAATCAAAAGTAATTTCAGGTTTTATGTGGGAAAATTGGATGTTAATTGAAATTCAAAAAGATCCACATTTGCCACCCCATAAATTTAACGTATATTCGAAAAAAAGAAGAGAAGATGTTACAGATGAAGTTTAACTTGCGGGTTCACCTAAATTCTAAATAAATTTCCCGGCTAAAAACTAGGACAAATAAAGATATGTATGCATTAATTGAATTCGCGGGTAAACAGTTTAAGGTAGAAGAAGGTAGCTCTATCAAAGTTCCATACATAGATGGAAAAGTTGGAAGTAAGGTTAATTTTGAAAAAATCATCTATATGGACGATGGGAAAAATAAGATGGTTGGTACTCCAATTGTGGATGGTGTTAAAATAGATGGGAAAATTATTTCTCATGGACGGGAACGAAAAGTGGTGGTATTCAAATTTAAGCGTCGCAAAGGCTATCAGAAAAAAAATACCCATAGGCAGGAATATAGTATATTAGAGGTTGGAAAAGTGGGTAAGGCTAAAAAAGTTGCTAAAAAAGAATCGGCAAAGCCTGTAGAATCTAAACCCGCAACTCAAAATGAAGCTGCTCCAAAGAAAGCTGCTACAAAAAAACCAGCTGTAAAAAAAGCAGCACCAAAGAAGAAAGCTGCTACAAAAAAACCTGCTGCAAAAAAAGCAGCCCCTGCAAAACCAAAAGAAACAAAGGAATAAGAAATGGCACATAAAAAAGGTGTAGGAAGTTCAAAAAATGGAAGAGATAGTCATTCCAAACGACTGGGTGCTAAGCGTGCTGATGGTCAATTTGTTAATTCTGGTTGTATACTGGTTCGTCAACGTGGAACAAAGATTCATCCTGGCGATAATGTAGGAAAGGGAGGAGATGATACGCTTTTTGCCATGGTTAACGGAGTTGTAAGATTTCAACGTAAGGGTCGAGATAAAAAACAAGTGAGTGTCATTCCTGAAGCCTAATTTTAATCCCCAAAATCCTTTAATTTATAATATGAAGCTCTCTCACTCAGGGAGCTTTTTTGATAGAATGATAATAAAAAAGTATATATTATTTTCACTATTTCTACAATTTGCCAGTGCATTTACTATTTCAGGGACGGTGAAAGATGCAGCAACAGGCGAACCCTTACCATATACCAATATTATGGTGCTACATACCGATTTTGGAACTGCCTCCGATATCAATGGTTATTATATTATTCCCACAGTACCTGCAGGCGAATTTACTATTCAGTTTATGATGATAGGCTTTGCAACTTTAGGTGAAAAAATTAAAATTTCTAATGAGAATATTCGATTGGATGTTGAACTTAGTCCCAAAGTCATTGATGTGAATGAAATTACAGTTTCTGCTGAGCGAATGCGATTTGAGAAAAAAGTAGATGTAAGCCGAGTTAATATAAGCAATAGAGACATAAGAAGAGCGCCTGCTTTTGTTGAGGCTGACTTATTTAGAACATTACAATTGTTACCAAGTGTTAGTTCTAGTAATGACTTTAATGCAGCACTTATAGTGCGTGGTGGTAGCCCTGACGAGAATCTTATTCTCCTTGATGGTACGGAAATTTATAATCCCTATCATATTGGGGGCGTTTTCTCAACATTTAATGCAGATATGATTTCAGACTCTGAATTTTTAGCAGGTGGATTCCCTGCAAATTATGGAGGTAGACTATCATCAGTTTTAAATATTACAGCAAGGGAGGGTGATTCAAAAAATGGTAGATTAAATGATTCACTTTATGTTTATGATATTCATTTAGATTGGCCGTGGAATTGGCCTTATTCAAAGAGAGAGAATAAGTTAAAAAAATATTGGGATTTTAGTAAGGGCTCAGGAAATATCAGCCTGTTATCATCCAAGTTTCTGGCTGAAGGCGCTCTGTATAACGGCTCATGGATGATATCCGGAAGACGTACCTATTTTGATAAGCTTGTTTCACTTTACTATAATTATAAGAATGAAAAAGAACCGGGCAATTATTATTTTTGGGATACACATATAAAATTGAAAACTTCAATTAATCAAAATAATCAATTTGTGTATAGTCAATTCTCAGGAAAGGATAATTTGGTATTAGGACTTGAAGGACTCGCAAATATTGATTTTGATTGGGATTGGGGTAATAGTACAAAAAATATAAGTTGGAGATATATTCCTAATAGTAACTATATTGCAACAACTCGGTTATCAAAAACTGAATATAATTTTATTGTTGATTTTGGTATAGACTTTAATCCTAATTCATCTTCATCTGATACTAGTACTACGCCATTGTCAAGTGGTTCAACGGATTTAGATTTATTATTAGATAACATCGTAGAAGATATTGATTTTAATCAAAATATAAAATTTATCATTAGTAATAATATGTCATTTGATGCGGGTTGGCAAATTAAACAACTTAATTTAGAATACAGAGAAGTATTTGGAGGCCAAGAGTATACTAATTTACATTCTACCCCTAAAATATATAGTACATTTTTTAATATAACTTTTAATCCAAATCCAATATTTTATATTAACACTGGATTAAGGGCATCTAAGTATAATCAATATAATAATCTATTATTAAACCCTACCTTTGGTATTAAATATAATCCCATTTCTGATTTGGCAATTAAAGTTAGTGTGGGACGATATTCTCAATTTTTATATACTATTAATCAAGAAGAAGAATTACTTCGAATTGTTGATTTTTGGCAGCCAATACCAGAGGGGGAAAAGCCCCAGGAAGCCGATCATCTAATTCTAGGTACAGAATATTGGATAAGTAATGGGAATACAATTTCTTTAGAAGCTTATTATAAATCATATTCAAGCATTTATGATTTAAATCCTGCACCAGATTATTCAAATATTGAAGAGACATTTGCATTATCGGGAACAGCAAAAGCATATGGGGTTGAGTTTTTATATAGGTTTAATAAAAATAAATTTAATGGATGGCTAAGTTATGCATATTCAAATATTAGAAGGACAGTAGATCTCAATTCAGATTTTATCCTTGATAATAATAAAGAAATTTATCCTGCAAAATATGATAAGCCCCATTCTTTTAACTCACTAGTTAGTTATCAGATTAATGAAAAGTATTCTTTAGGGCTAAGTTCAATTATTGGTTCTGGGCAAACATATACCCCTGTAATTGGTAAAGTACATCAAGCAGGCGTTCAAGCATATGGGAGTTTAGAAAATCCATATAGTAATTTTGGGAATATTTATGGTATAAGAAACGGGGCACGTTACCCAAATTATTATAGAACAGATATTAGCTTGGGTAGAAAATCAAAAGTTTTTGGACTTGATAGTGAACTAAAGTTTCAAATTATTAATATAACTAATCATTATAATGTGCTTCTATACTTATGGGACCATAACTCGTCACCATCAAGAGTTGAAGCTTATAGTATGTTCCCTATAATTATTACGTTTGGATGGGAATTTAAAATTTAGTGAAGAAAAAATATTTATTATTATTTATGGTTATAATTGGATGTAGAAAGGAATTAGATATTTCTGAATTTGCATTCAATTTTTCAAATTACAGCCCAGAACTTAGAATCGAAGCATTAATATTACCACATGATTCAACTGCGATAGTTAGAATCGATAAATCATATTTAATTAATGATACGGAACTATTTGATTGTAGAGATAATGATTATGGTGAAGTATCGCTAGATTCATGTAATACAATTGAAGGAGCTTTTTGGCATGGACAAGAAGAAGATCAAATTGCAGATTGTGGAGATTGGAATCCTTTTATACATGATCTAGGTATTGATGGTGTGGAAGGAGACCCCACCGATGATGATGGTGATTGTGATGATTGTAGTTCTACAAATGCTCAATGCCAAGAAAATTGTCGTGCTGAAGATAGTATAGGTGAAAATAATGGAGTTCCCGATTGTAATGAACCTAATGTAGATAATTATATTGAATTGCTGCCCAATATACATAATTCATCATGTGATGTTGTAATTTTTAAATCAGTTAATTCAGATATAGATTCATGTATATTAATTTTTAAAGAAGATGCTGGGTACTTCTATAATAATAGCTATACTGGTGATAAGAGATCGTCCCCAATTTTTGACAACATTGAAACAATAAATTATGGTGCATATATCCCTGCTTCAGATTGTAGTAATAATTTTTGGACAGATTATTCAGCAGAATATAGTTTTGAAGCTGATTGTAATGCATCAGGGTTTGGGAGAATTAAATCTAAAGAACCTATTACACTATCTAACCCCGTTGTTTTTATTGCCGAAGAAGATTATGCGGAAATAATAAATTGTGAAACTCATGATTGTCTGAATGAAACAAGTTCAATTCAATCAACTGCGGATTCATCATATTTTGGCAGATATGCCCAAGATCAAAAAATATTCTGGGCTAATTTATATCCAACAGTTATATATCAAGTAGTCCAATATTTGTTTGATAAAGATCAAAATAATTATAAATATTACCATGGTCATGCTGGCTTTGGTTGGTCTGAACCTGGTTTTCAATGGTTAGATATTGTTGTTAGCGGAGAAGATATTGTGACAGAATTTTATGATGGTGAGGGCAATGGATATTGGGATTCAGCAGAAACGAGGACTAACGATGCACTTGATTGTCTCTCAAATGAAATGTATGAGGAAGACTCTGATGGTGGTTATTGTGATAGGAACTTTGAATATGGAGATGGTGGAAATAAGAAATGGGATGATGAAGAAATATATGCAGATGTGAATGAAAATGGTCAATGGGATGAGGGTCGATGTGATAGCTATATTGATAGATATGAAGATTGCTATCAGTATGATGAAGATGAATGTAATGATTATGAGGATTGTTTCTGGAAGGAGGAAGAATATTTTATAGATTCAGCTGATGGTTTTCCACTTGTAGATACTTATTATTATGAGGTCTTTACATTTTCAGATAGTTATAGCAGCTATTATTTTAATGATCAGTTATATTTAGATGATGTTGAAAGGACAAATTTGAGAGATGAGGGTGGTAATCCAGTTTTAGGCGCCTTTGGTTCTATGACATCGGCAAAACATTATTTTAGGATTATAGATTGTACTACATATAATGATAAATTAAGCTGTGAAGATCTAGAAAGTACAAAATCTGTATGTGGTTGGAGAGAAAATGTTTCGGTATATCCTTGTACTGGAAAGGCAGAGGATATTGACCCTGAAGATCAATGTTTGCCGATCAATTTTTCGATTGAAGCTTGTAGTGATTAATATTTCTCATTAGTCCTTTATATTTAGCACGTTTTACTGCACTTCCTTTAAATAATTTCCTATATTCATCTTCAGTTAATCCCTTCCATTCATTAATAGCACGATTATTGAGATTGGATCTAGGTTGCCAACAATCTTCATTACTATTCTGGGGAAATTTAATATTCCATGGACAGACCTCCTGGCATATATCACATCCGTATATCCAACCTGATAATTTATCTTCCAATTCAGCTGGCAGATCACCTCTATGTTCAATGGTAAGATAAGAGATGCATTTATTTGAATCCAAGACATATGGTTCTGGAAAGGCATTAGTAGGGCAGGCATCTAGACACGCAGTACAAGTTCCACAGAGGTCATCTTCAAAGGGCGTATCATATTCTAGCTTCACATCCAGAACTAGTTCACCTAAGAAAATCCATGAACCATAATCGCGTGTTATGAGATTGGTATGTTTACCAACCCAGCCCAATCCAGCCCTTTGGGCCCAATCTTTTTCCATAATGGGAGAGGTGTCTACGCATGCAATACCATTAATTTTAGGGTATTTATATTTTATTTCACCTAATAAATTATAAAGTCGAGATTTTATTAGATCGTGGTAATCATCTCCCCAGGCATAGTTGGAAATTTTACCAACATCCGGGTGAGGTGAAGCATTTCCAGTAAAATAATTAAGCCCAAGGGAAATAACGGATTTTGCTTCAGGGTAATACTTGCCAATATCTCCCCTTTCATCGGCTCGCTTTTCCATCCATTGCATTGTGGAATGGTACCCCTTTTGGAGCCATGAATCTAATCTGTTTGCGGATTGTTGTTTAGCGGTTGCCGGGGCAATCCCCATTTTGGAAAACCCCAGATTTTTTGCAGATGTGCGTATGAACTGGCTTAGTTCAACTGTGGACAAATATCAGTTTATAAATCTTCTAGTAATTGTTTGGCTTCTTTAATATCATCTAAATCTTCAACCAGATTTGAAGGATCAGGTTCTGTATTGATGACTTCCATGAGCAATTTTCTAGCTTTTTCAACCTGCCCATCTTTATTAATAGCTTGCGCTAGGTAGTTCTTCTGGTTCATTTCTGCCTTACCAGTTTCAACAGCCAACTGTAAATATTTTATTGCTTCATCATTATCTGGCCAGGAAAGTAAAAAGGGAATATAGGGCGATTTAAAGTGAACGGCTCCCAACATAAAATATCCGCCCCCATTCCGGTATTCAGGATTAAGTTCAATAATCTTCTCTGAATGGGTTTTCATCAAATCAGATACCCCCTCTCGGGCTGCCGTTAAAATACCATACACCTGTGCCCAACTTCCGAGATTTACAAGGTACCAATAATGAAATTCCACTGAATCCGGATATTTATTAATATATTTTTCGCCCAGGGATTTTCCTTCATTGAAAATACGTTTTTTTTCTTCTTTATCTTGGATGGCAAATTCAGCTTTATAATAATATGATTTTAAAAGATACAGGGCAGCCTCTTTTTCAGTTTCGGATATTTGAAGCGCTGAGGAAAATTGTTCAATAGCTTTATCGATATTTTTATTTGAAGCCAGAGAATTTTCAGAACCTGCTTGTCTTTTTGAATAAAAATTAATACCCTCATTCATACCTGCTTTAGCAGAAGCTATCATCATTGATAAACAGAAAATAATTAACAGAAATCTTATTAACATTTGCATCCTCCTAAGCTAAAACGATTCAGAATACATGACCTTAATTTCTCGGTTGGTATATTCTGAATTCGTGTTCTGATTTATATCATTAAAGTTAATCTCCAGCATTAAGTTTGAACTCATTGCCCACCGAATGCCAGCATTTAAATATCCTTTTCCTTTGCCAAATGTAATATCATCAAATCTATAGTTATTCTGTTCCAAATTATCGTTTAATGCGGCATCATATTCTACAAGTAAAGAAAAAGAACGATTCAGTTCTTTATCAAATCCAAAGAATAGATTGATGTCATTATCGCCATCATCATTCTCAGATAAACTTTTATTCATTCCTGTATGGAGTCCCAGATTCCCCAATAAGTTCCAGTTTTTACTAAAAACTAAATACATCCCCCAGGCCTTCTGATCATATCGATTTAAAGTAATAGTAGTATGATTTATTGATGTAATAGAATCTATACCATGAAATATCCCTCGACCTTGAGTATCTAATCCACATACCAATGCAGGCATTTTTTCAGATTCATCAAATACTCTATACTTAATTTGCACTTCCGGTGTTGTTTTGTTAATTGAAGGTTTATTTTCACCGATTAAGTTCTGCACTCCGAAAGATACGCCAAAACTAAAATTATCAGTGAAACCTACGGATAAACGAGGAACTACACCCCCGTTATTAATGAGAAGGGTTTCCAAGGTGAAAGATCCTCGCGGGAGGGTTCCTGCAGTGGGAATAGTAACTAAATTAAGAGGAGGATAGGGTTGCTCAATTTGAGCCAAACCAATATTGCAAATGATGGTGAGGAGTATTAGAAAACGCCCCATTTAAATTAATTTCATTTTGAATGTGTTGAATTAGTCATTACTACTTAATATGATTTCCTGATGAACAATTACACCGTTGCGGTCTCTTTCAATCAATTTATATCCACCAGCAGACTCGTCAAATATACTGGAAAATTCGCGTAGTATTTCACTAGTTTTTCCCTTACACCATGTTTCTTTGATCAGGTGATCCTTTTCATCAAACTCCCTGTAAATTGTACCGATGATATGATCATTCATAGTAGTGAATTTATAAGCGGATGCTTTCCCATTAGTATAATAAACTTCAGTAAAATAGCTGTAGTCTCTAGGTATGAAACCTTCTGTGAAAATATAATTTATAAAATTTTCAGCCATATCATTTTCACCAAATAAAGTTTCAAAAACAACTTCATCTTCAATTGTATCTGTTAGTTTTGAAACAGTTCCATTATTAAAATATTCAAAGTTACGGCGACGAGAATTATCAACTTCATCCTCCTCATTCCAATCAATATAGAGCACTTTCCCTAATACATTTCGGTGAACCCGCATTTTGCCAGCATCATCCTTGGCATCGTGGAGAAGTTTAATGCCCTGATGCATTTCAGGAAAATTGGAGTAAAATTCCACTTTATTATCTTTATTCTCAATGGTCTTACATGTATGAAGTTCCTTGAGAGTTGTGATATAATTTTTATAATTATCTATACGTTTACGATAATATTTATACACCTGAATAAATTGAGTTCGTGCCAAGTCTGCTTGAATGCGGTGAATATCATTATAAATGGTTTCATCTGTAATCTTAGCTGCTTGATAGGTATAATCAAAACGTGGGCGATCATTTGTATATTTATATGGTGTTATGTCAAGCTCATCTTCATATCGTCCTATTTCCTTACGGTATTTCTTTTCATCAGCATTAAATTTTTCATCCAGATCATTAAGCCGATTATTAATTTCATGGGCAATGATATAATGGAAGCGAGCTTTATCGAATTCATCATTAATTGCAGCAGATATTGTCCTGAAGTCTAATAATTTACTAATAGATATATCTTTAACAGATGATAGAATATTATTAGTTAGGTAGGCATCATTATCTGCGGGTAATGTCTCAGCTGAAACCTTTTCTATTACTTTTGCAGACATCTCTGGAGTTATTAATTCGGTTTTTTTTGCACAGCCAACTATTACAATGGTGAAAATCATTCCAATTACTTGTATAACCTTTTTCATATTAAACCTCAAATTAAGAGTTTCATTTTTTTGCATGAACCCATGCATTTTCTCTTACTTTTCAATTTTACGAAAATTAAAAAACGAAATGCAAGGAATTAATGTGTTACTTTAAGTAATTGGGTTAAATAAAATTATAAATCTTTGTATTATAATCATTTATATGTGATATTATTTTTCTTAAAGTGATGTTATTAAGATTTATACCCCCTACATATAGTGTGCTATAAAAAATAAATCACAAGCAAAAAAATGTAAAGTATCTTTTATTGGTTTGATTAGTTTTAAAACTTAAGAATAGAAACTACAATATGTGGTATTTGGTTTAGCTATACCCTACTAGGAAAGTTTGGATTAAAGGTTGAGTGGAGGGGTAATATGAAATTTGATATTCAAAATGCGGATATTAGATTTGAAATCGTTGGGTATTTAGGGATTGGAAACTCTGTACTTTGTAACCATATCTATACTGCGTTATAACTAGCAAGCTGTCACTTTACTTCTTAAGATACTTAGGTAGTCACCCCCCACAATTCTCTGCTAGTACGCAATTTACAAGAGCGACAATATCCAGCACATTGTAATCGCCATCACCATTTAAATCACTGGTACAATCGCAGGTGTCAGCAAGTACACAGTTAACAAGAGCGACTACATCCAATACATTATATGTGCCATCACCATTCATATCACCAGTGCCACAATCACCTTGAAAGTTTATCTCACCAGGTGTGCCATAATCACCAACGCCAAATACCACATCTGCCATTACCCAGTTTTCACCAAGGCTGTTATCCAGCGTAGGGTCTAGTAGCATCATGGATTTACTACTTTCATCAGGAAAAGTAGTTCCATTATCATAGTAGACTTCATCTAATATCACCCCAGAGGGATGGGTCAAAATTACTTCATCCCAGAGATTAGAGAGTGTAAATCCGCTATATTCATAGTCCACAGTCACACCGCCGTTTAGAGATGGATCATCATTTGCTCCCAGAACCACGAAACCATCAGGCGCAACCACCAGATTATTATCTGAAATCACATGTTCTTCTCTGCCGTTATCCATAAGAATGAGTCCGTTTAAGCTAATCTCAGCACTCGAAGTATTGGTGATTTCGACCCATTCACCTACTGCATCCGAAACGGCTGCAGGGTTCTGCATAATCTCATTTATAACCAGACCTTCGGCAAGTTCCACCTCTTCAACGGGAAATGACCAGAGAACCGGCCGATGGTCAGAAATATTATTTTGGTAATTACTATACCCGGTATAATCATCAACACGAATGGTTGTGATATTTCCTCCATTCAATTCATCAAAGAGAGGAGCGGATAAACCGATATGATCAAGAAAACTGGGCCAACTGGGATAACTGGCATAATAATCAATATCAGCAATGGGCTCAGTTGCAAAAGCCACGGCATCATGTGAAACCAAGGGCCAGAGTGAATTATTATTCTGTGAATCTGTAATCTCATCATTATAATCACCCAGTACAATTATATTAACATTTGAATTATCATTAATATAATCAGACAGAAGTTCACAGGAAGCATATCTGCGATCAAAGTCTTCACCACTACCACCTGCTTTCAGGTGAATATTAATAATCTGCAGAGATATTGCAGATGCTCCGCAGAGCCAGTTTAATTCCACTAAAAGAGGATATCGCCATGCGAAGTCATAGCCCGAACTAGGGAAAAGCGTAGTCCAGCTTGTAATCTCAACTACATCCGATCTGGCAGCCAGGGCAAGGCCACTCCCAGAGGCAATAAATTCATAAGCAGGAATGTTATTTGCCAGAGTATTAAATGCAGAACTGTTATTGATTTCCTGAAATGCAATCACATCAGGCAGAATATCAGTAATAATTTCATTCACATAATCAATGGTATTATTAGAAAGAGGAAAATCTTTGATATTCCAGGTCATGACTTCAATTTTATCCCAATTATTTTCCACGGGGATATCCCACATATTCTGGGCAGGGTCAATGGACAGCGTATCACTAGGTGGACACTCCTGCATAAATACCCATGAAGAAAGGGTGAGAAATAATATAATATTCCAATATTTCATTTTAGTTAGTCACTGCTTCCAAATTAATACATTTGGGGGAATTTAAGGAGAGTGAGAAAACTATTTTGTGATGTATTCTGTATTATTTTGTAACAGAAAAAGAGAGCAATACGGGTCGGTGATCAGAAATATATGCCTCGTAAACATCATATCCACCCATGAAATCGCCCATCAAAATGGTTTGTACATCATAGGAGGATTCTCTTGGGAGCAGATTCTCAGATATCATAATATGATCTAGAAAACTGACGTATGGTTCTTTGGGGTAAGATGCTTGATTAATATCAAATGCGATTTCACGGGTAGTAAAATAAAAACGGTCATCTTGAAAAAAGGGTTCAAAACAATGCTCGCCTGGATCATCCTTGGTATCGTCATTCCAATCGCCAAGCACTATAATATTAGATTGCTCATCATAATGTTCATCCAGATATTCATGCAGCATTTGCCCTGCTTTCTGCCGGCGCTGAAGTCCTGAATCACAGCACTTCATGTGGAGGTTTATTACAGATAGGGGAATGCTCTGCCCATCTTTATTATATGTAAGATCAGCCTGAAGTGGGGGTCTTCCGGCAAAATTATAGTCATTTTCAGAAAAAGGTTCAATTTGGCGCACTAGTTCAAACATATTATTCTTATAGATTATTGCCAAATCCATAAAAGATGCCTGTTGTGAAACAATAAAGTCATATTCTGGCAAGTACGCCATCAATTTGCTGAACCACCCTGTTCGGCGTAGTTCCTGAAAAGCGATGATATCTGCATTTAAATCTAATACAGCTTCCGCGAGGGCAAGGATTGTAGAGTCATTGGCGTGGGGAAAAAATTCACAGTTCCATGTAATAATTTCAATGGAATCATGTTTATTTAAATTGGGGAAATCCCAATCATTTCTATTTAAAGATTTGGGAGATTGAGTCTTACTGGGTTTTGAAATTGATCCTAAATAATATAAATATTGAGAATCTTCAATTTTATTATTTATCCATTTTACGTCTTCTCGGTTAGATTGAAAATCATCGGCTAACAGGGTCTGGCTAGCTTTGCCATCAATGACCGTTTCGTAGCCCATAAACAAATGAGAGTTTGCATCCACCAGCAGTTTAATATGGGAAAATTCTGTACCACCACCATAACCCTGCATGACGTAAGTGTGACTGTGAGGGTCGTACCATGGCAGCCAGTACCCTTTTGAATTTCCACCTGATACAACAAAATCTACATCTTCTAAATAATATGCCAATTGGAGTGCATTTAAGGATGCATTCTCATCGATTTTTTCATTTATAATATCTGAACGGAATTCTTCATATTCGTCTTCACGGTTCCAAGGCACTCCGGAGCTGCTGAGTAAAATTATTAATTCTGCCCCATTACTCTTCATTTCAGGCACCCATTTTCGTATGCTTAGCACTTCTTTTTCTGCATCAGTTCCAGATAAGTTTTCAGCCAGTGCCAATTCAGCAAGTTGTGAATTGACTACCCCCAGAACACCAATTTTAATACCGGATACTTCCCTGATGATGTAGGGTTTTATGGTTTTGCTGATCAAAGGGCAACTGTTGCAAATGAGGTTTGAAAAAAGAAGGGGGAAATTAGCTGTTAGAGAAAGAGTATTTAGATTTTGTGCCCCGGAAATGAAATCATAACTTCCGGGAACCATGGCATCATATCCAATGCGATTCATCCATTCAATCATGGTATGACCGCCGTCAGCAATCCCTAAAGGATGTCCCTGGAAAATATTACCACCATCTAAAATGAGTAGTCCTTCACCATTATTATTAGTCTCATCTCGCAGTTCATCTACATATTTTGAAAATGCGGCACCGCCTAAAATGGTGGGAGGGTATTGGGGATTCATAAAATTGGCGGTCTGCGAGGAAATCATTCCATGAATATCATTGGTGGTTACTAAATTTATTTTAATGGGCTCTGTGTGAACAGGGCCAATCAAAAAGAGGGTGATCAGCAGGCGCTTCATCAGAACTTGTAAGTCACTGCCAACTGTAGATGCAGTTGAGAATCCCGAACCAAATCATATTGAGGCCTAATATCACCCTCCACCGGAAACAAATCAGGATAGTTGAAGGACTGGAAGCTATAAGTTCCGGCATAATCTATCTCCAAGTTTCCAATAGATTTTCCTGATCCAAAAGTAAACATGGATATAGGTTTCATAGCAGGAATAAATGCGGTTCTATAGACCAAACCTCCACGAATAGGTGTGTCCAATTGGGTGAGGTATTCAAACCCAAACTTAAATTGTTTATAATCCTGAAAGTTATGGTGTCCATTATATGAAATTTGGTTAATCTCAAAATCAACGGACATCATATTTTCAAGATCAGAAATAAATGACAATGCAATGCTCTTAATTTCCGGCTTTAAATAATTCAACCCACTCACTACAAAACTGGTATCATCCCAATATTGGAATAATCCATTGGTTGAATCAATTTCCCAGTTATATTGACTGGAAGTAATATTTACATCATTTTCCCACGAAGCTCCCATTGTAATGTTTGAATTCAACTTCAGGGTTGTACTGAAAGTCATAAAATTTGTTG